>JASLGV010000276.1 GCA_030149995.1 Pedobacter sp. | reverse complement strand
TAAAATCACTGTCCTGTTTGTTTTAACTTCCTTATTTATCTTTTGTCCTAATATGTTCTCATAAAATAATTTAAAAGCATTATTCTTGCCAAATCCACTTGTAAAAAGTATCTCCTCTATTTCTGAGTTTTTTATTTGAGTTATCAAATCCATATTTAATGTTTCTGGAATAAGATGTTCATCTGATGATGTAGGGTGTATTCTGCTACATCTAAGAATTGTATCAGAAACAGAAATTCTCCTATCCTTTAAGAAGATTAAAACATCTTTAAGATTAATACTTTTCCCGAACACATTATCAAAAGCCTCATCAAGAATGTTCCAAATACTATTTTTATTTCCGTAAAAGAAAGACATTTGAAAGTTTGAAATATCATGAGGGTGGATAGTTCCTAAAATCAACTTTTTACTTGTAGGATCTATCGGATATTTGGTTATAAATTGGTGAGTAGTTATCATCTTCAGACCCTATTTATTTATGAAGTCCATTACTTGAAGCACTATAGCTGTAAGCGCAAGTAGTGCTGAAGTTAAAATTGACCAAATAGCCAGTTTAATAGCTTTTCGACTATCTTTCTTTGCCTGCTCAAACGAATCGTAGCTAAGAAGGTAAGCTAATGCTTCTGTTTTCAAAAAACATATTTCAGGGCTGTTTTTATCTACTTCTCGTCTATCATAAGTCTCAAATGAAGAGGAAAATATATGTCTCAAGCGAGTATGATGAAATGTTATGTTTTTATCTGATTTCGCCAAATGGTTGACCAAGTCATTAAACTTTACTTCCTCATTGTTTTTTCCAAAGCGCAAAACACGAATATATAAATCCTCCATCTAAGCTAAACCATTTTATAAACATAAAATTTTTTACTCCTCAAAGGCTGTTCTTTGATGATGAGGCATTCGCCAGTATTATTTTGAGTTGGTTTTATCAAAAATGGATCTTTACCTTCTTGAAGAAGCTCGAAGGCTGTTTTTAGTCTATCGATTTGGGTATCTGCATCAATTTTCCATTTGTCACCCCTGTACTTAAAATATGCCGCAGCACTTCTTGTAGAACCGGTAACCTGACCATCAAGACGTATAAATTCTGGATTTTTCTCTTTCAGTGGAATAACAAAATCCTGATAAAATTCTTTGAAGCTTTCAAAGGTAGGTGTGAGCGTTTTCATACATTCAATTTTGTTTGAAATTACAACATCACTATTACTTCATCAAATAAATCTAATTTATCTTTGGTTAAAGTGGATAAGACACATGAAAATGACCCTATTCGGCCAGTTCAAAGAGATCCTCTTCGGCAGTTGAAAGTGACAGCTTAAAAGAGATTAAAGTAATGTATTGATAGTTTTGTGAACAAAGTTCTTGTTTATCTTTTTAGATAAACAAAAACCAGCGAATACATGTCAAATGAACCAATTAAGATGAATAGATTACTACAGATGATCCGCTTGTGCTGTCAGGGTACAGGGGGCAAAACGATCCACGGAATGGTGGGTATCTTTCGGAATACCAAGCAGGCTACAATGATAACGGATTGTAGCCTGTATAAATAGGACAGATGCCTATTTTTTTGTTTTGGCGGTTAAACCCTTAACTTTTGTTTTGTTATCGCTTACAAAAGATTCCCAGCCTGAGTATGTTTTTGATTTGCCGCTTACACTCACTTTCTGAAAGGAATGGCAAACCGCTACAGCCAGTCCGTCTGTTGCATCTAAAAATTCGGGTGTTTCTTTAAAATTCAGCAATCGCTGTAGCATTGCCGCAACCTGTTCTTTGGTGGCATTTCCATTTCCGGTAATGGATTGTTTAATTTTTCTGGGCGAATATTCGGTAACGGGAATATTCCTGGATAAAGCTGCTGCAATTGCTGTACCCTGGGCACGTCCCAGCTTAAGCAGTACCTGGATGTTTTTTCCATAAAAAGGTGCCTCAATGGCCAATACATCGGGTTTATACTGGTCGATTAAAACCACTGTTTTTTCAAAAATGCGCTGAAGTTTTAAAAAAGGATCTTCCAGATGTGTCATTTTTACAACGCCCAGGCTAATCAGTTCCGTTTTATTTCCCTTCTCCAAAATAATTCCATATCCCATCACGGCAGTTCCCGGGTCAATGCCTAAAATGATTCGTTCTTTTTTTTCGTTCAACATTACGGCAATATTAAGCATATTTGCAAACTAAAAAGATAATCTTGACAGGCAGGAGCAAAAAAATAATATCCTTAATTATAAAGACAACAATTGTTGTATTGGCTTTCTGGTTTATTTATCACAAGCTGGTTTCCAATCAGAACTTACATAATTTCGGGTTGCTGCTGCGCAATGTTCCACAAATACAGATCATCGCGGTAATTGGTTTGGTGGTTTTTCTGATGCTGGTAAATTGGTTTTTGGAAGCCTTGAAATGGAAGAGGCTGATGAAACAGATTGAAAAAATCAGTGTCTGGCGCTCCATCGAATCTGTTTTTTGTGGTTTAACACTGGCTATTTTTACCCCAAACAGGTTGGGCGAATACGGCGGACGTGTATTTTTTCTGTCGCCCAAAAGACGTATTATCGGCGTGGTGGCCATGGCTGTAGGGAATATTGGTCAGCTGGTATTAACCAATGTTTTCGGAGCCATTGCTTTAAGTTTTTTTATTTACCGCTTTATTGATTTAGATTACAGGCTCTTTTTTGCCATCCAGGTACTGGCATTTGCTTTTTGTGTTTTCTTTCTGGTGTTTTATTTTAACATTAAGTGGCTAAACGGTCTTTTACTGTCTATAAAATTTACCCGTAAATACAAGAAGTTCTACAGTATTTTAGGGCGTTACAGGAAAAAGGAACTTCTTAAAATCCTGCTGTTTTGCTTGGCGCGTTACCTGGTTTTCAGTTCGCAGTATTTTATTTTGTTTACCTGGCTAATACCGGGGCTGCATTATGCCGATATTGTAATGATGATTTGTATCCTGTTTTTTGTGCAATCAACCTTACCTTCGTTAGATTTGTTTGATGTGGGCATCCGGAGCGTAACGGCTTCTTACTTTTTTGGTTTTATAACCGGACAGGAGATTGCGGTTATTGCCTGCACGGCGAGCATTTGGTTTATAAATATCATTATTCCTGCTATATTAGGAACTTATTTCGTTTTTAAACTCAATTTTTTTGGAAGTACTAAAGTTCGTTAGTTATACATCAGCCATACTTACCTTTATTTATGGCTGCCTTATTTTCAGTTTTATACGTGGATGGCGCAGACTTCGTTATTTTAAACCACAACCACGGATACCACAAACGCGGGTTTCTGTTATTGTAGCTGCCCGTAATGAAGAAGAAAATATTTCCAAAACCCTGAACGATCTGGTTGTGCAAGAATATCCCAAAGAACTAACGGAAATTATCATCATTGACGATCATTCTACAGACCGAACGGCCGAGATTGTAAGAAGTTATGCCGGCAAACAGGTAAAACTTATTGTGCTGAATGAGCATGGAGCCCTAAACTCTTATAAGAAGAAAGCCATTCAGACGGCTATCGGAAGTTGTACAGGCGACCTGATTATAACCACCGATGCCGATTGCCGTATGGGCCCAAAATGGCTCGAAACTGTTGTAAATCTGTATGAAGAAAAAGGATACAAAATGATTTCTTCTCCGGTTGCGTATTTTGAAGAAAAAAGTTTCTTTGAGCGTTTGCAATCGATCGAATTTCTCTACCTGATCGGGCTGGGCGCTTCAACCATTGGAAATAAACAATCTTCAACCTGTAATGGTGCAAACCTGGCCTACGAAAAGGCAGCTTTTTATGAAGTAGGTGGTTTTAAAGGTATTGACGACCTGGCTTCGGGCGATGACGAGTTGTTGTTGCATAAAATAGCGGCCAGGTACCCCGATCAGATTGGTTTTCTTAAAAACCGCGAGGCCATTGTATATACCCATGCAAAAGAAAATTTGAAAAGTTTTATCCAGCAAAGAAAACGCTGGGCATCGAAAAGTACCCGATATAAAAACAAATTAATTATTGTACTGGGGGTAATGATCTGGCTGTTTAACCTGAGCATTCTGGCAAATTTTATTGCCGGTTTATTTATACCTGTACTGCTTTGTGTTACTTTAGCACAGCTGGTTGTAAAAATGCTGCTGGAAATCTTATTTTTATGGGATGTAACGGGTTTCGCCAAGAGGCGCAGCCTGTTGGCTTTAATTCCTGTATTAAATGTATTACACGTTTTATATATGGTGTATATTGGTATTGCCGGTAACAGCGGAAAATATAACTGGAAAGGCAGAATGGTTAAATAATGGACAACAGCCCCTCAAAAAAAGTCTGGTTAAAGTTTAAAAGAAACAAGCTTGCCTTTGGCGGATTGATCTTTATCCTATTGCTGATGCTGACAGGACTTTTGGGGTATTTGATTATGCCCGATAGTTCGCCCAATGCCAACACCATGCACCTGGCGCTCACCAATAGAAAGCCCGGAAGCTCCTTTCAGTTTTTAATCATCAGCCGGAATCCGAAAGTACAGCAGGTTGGTTGGCTGAAGAAGATGCTGAACGGGCAAGCACCCGATTTTAAAAGTATTCCCGTTACCGGATACCGCCTGGAAAACAAACAGGTTTTTGTGCGCGAATACATTGGAGACGATGAAAAAGCTCCCGAAAAGGCTTATGATTTAAGTGAAATTTATCCCGAGGGTTTTAAGCAGGTAAACAACTTAAATGCCGAAATATTTGCGCGGCAAAATGTATACAAACAAACCTTTTGGCTGGGTACCGATATTTACGGCCGCGATTTACTAAGCCGCCTTATTTTAGGAATACGCGTTTCCCTTTCGGTGGGTTTAATGGCGGTTTTAATATCTTTATGTATAGGCATTAGTCTTGGTGCAATTGCGGGTTACTTTGGTGGCCGTACAGATGCCGCCATTAGCTGGTTTATGAATGTGGTATGGTCGCTGCCTTCGTTGCTGCTGGTTATTGCCATTTCTTTTGCCCTGGGTAAAGGTTTCTGGCAAATATTTATTGCCGTCGGTTTATCAACCTGGGTAGATGTAGCCCGTTTGGTACGCGGACAGGTAATGGCACTTAAAGAGGTCGAATTTGTAGAAGCGGCCAGTGCTTTGGGTTACAATACCACCAGAACCATTATTAAACATATCCTACCAAATATTGCAGGCCCTATTTTAGTGGTGGCTTCTTCTAATTTTGCTTCGGCCATTCTGTTGGAAACCGGTTTAAGCTTTCTGGGTTTTGGTGCGCAGCCACCTACACCCAGCTGGGGCGGGATGATTAAAGAACATTATGGGTACATTATTATGGACGCAGCCTATCTGGCTTTTTTACCCGGACTGGCCATTATGCTTACTGTATACGCCTTTAACGTGCTGGCCATTGGTTTACGAGATGCCTTTGATGTAAAAGGGCAAAATGTAACCGTGTAAAAAAGAAATTTCAACAATCTGCACCTAATATATATACGGAATTAACCGCCTGGTTTTTTTACAATACGCTACATACGCGTCGCCAAATTCGGCCGTTAATGCCTGTTCTTCGATCGAAATTCTGTAAATAAAAACAGCAAAGATGGGTACGCATATAACCATTAAGCTCCACCAGTTTGAAAAGGTAATGGCCAGGCCTAAAAAAGCCATCAGAGCCCCCGTATAAGAGGGATGGCGAAGGGTGGCGTACAGTCCGTCTTGTTTGAGCTGCTGATTGGCAGCAATCTGAACATCTACCGTAAAGGCCTTGCCCAATTGCTGTATGGCCACAACCCGCAGGATAAAACCAAACAGGGCAATCAATACCCCACAATAAAACCAATAAGGCTGAAAAAAGGTAATTTGCATGCCATGGAATTGTGTAAGGAAGCCGCCTAAAAGCATCGAGATAATGATGGTTACCCATAAAATGCGGAGGCTGTTCTTATCTGCGCCAACGCTTTTACGTTCTGCCTTATTTCTTAATTTAATAGAACGATGAATTTCGGTTAACAGAAAAAGTAAACCGAAAATTAAAGGAAAAAATCTGTTGATAAGTTGCATACATAATGTGTTTATTCTTTTCTTTTGTTGGATGCTTTAGCTTGTGGATTAAAATCCAATGCCAGTTTTACCCAATAGAAGAGTTCCTGATGGCTTTGAAGTATGCTTTCATCTACAAAAACATAACCTTTCATCACCCTTTTACCATGGATCATCTGGGTACAGCGATTTTGTGCGGCCAGTTCTTCTGCCTGCTCCGGATGGATGCGCAGCATGATTTCGTGCTGCCGGATGCCAATGCACATTTTATCATCCACCATAAAAACCAAACCATTAAACATAAGCTTTTCCTCAACTTTGGGTAAGTGTACCAAAAGTTCGCGTACGCGGTTAGCCAGTAGCTCGTTGTATTTCATGTCTGGAGTTTAAGAACAATTTAATCTTTTATTTCCCGTTTCACAAAAGATAAATATTTAAATTCGCCCTATGTTGTTAAATTGCTATCAGCAAGAATTTTTAGAGGCCGGTTGTGATGAAGCCGGAAGAGGTTGCCTTGCAGGTCCTGTTTGTGCGGCCGCTGTTATATTGCCGAAAGATTTTTACCTGGAAAGCTTAAATGATTCCAAGCAGTTAAATCATAAGCAACGCGAAGCTTTAAGGCCTGTAATTGAAGAGCAGGCACTGGCCTGGGCCGTGGCATTTGTAGATCATGAGGAGATAGACCGCATTAACATTTTAAATGCTTCGTTCCTGGCCATGCACCGGGCAATAGAAAAACTGCATACACAACCCGGGTACCTGGTTATTGATGGCAACCGCTTTAAAGCCTACCAGAAAATTCCACACAGCTGTATAGTAAAAGGCGACGGTAAATACCTGAACATTGCCGCGGCATCTATTCTGGCTAAAACCCATCGGGATGCTTACATGGATGATCTTCATGCAGATTTTCCGCAATACAACTGGAAACAGAACAAAGGTTATCCAACCATTGCACACCGCAGCGTGGTACTGGAAGTGGGGCCATCGCCATTTCATCGTAAAACTTTTAACGTAAGCCAGCCCCAGCTGGAACTGTTTTCAAAAAAAGCGTAATTATTTGTATTTTCACAACATTGTGAAAGCCTTACTGATTACGAAACGTGTTCCTTTTCCACCCAACAGTGGTTATCCCATTGTGGTATATAATACCATTAAGGGCTTGTTGCAGCTGGATGTGGAAGTTACGCTGTTTAGCATCAACCCCAGTAAGGATAGAGTAGATACAGACGATATTTACGATCCGGTTTTTGAACAGGTTAATTTTTACTCGCACAGCCTGGATACAGAAGTAAATGTATGGTCGGCATTTTTCAATATTTTCACCAACGAATCTTATAATGTTTCGCGCTATTTCAGCGAAGATGCCGCCCGTCAGCTCGAAGGTATATTAAAAGAACATGTTTTTGATGTAATCCAGTTTGAAGGGCTTTTTGTCGTGCCATATCTCGATGTGGTAAAAGCAAACAGCCAGGCCAAATTAATTTACCGGGCGCACAACATTGAGTTTACCCTTTGGGAGCGGCTGGCACATTCGGAGAAATTTATTTTAAGGCGTAAATACCTGGCTTTTCTGGCTCAGCGGTTAAAGGCTTACGAAACGGATCAGATCAATCGCTTTCACCATATTTTTGCCATTAGTGAACCCGACCGGCAGGATATTTTACGGTTTGGCTGTGAGGTGCCGATCTCGGTTTTTCCGGTAGCCATTGATCTTGGGAAGTACCAGGTAGATAAGGGCAAAACAAGCTTTCCTA
>JASLGV010000273.1 GCA_030149995.1 Pedobacter sp. | reverse complement strand
TTTTCGGCTTTTTCTGTTGAGGAAAAATATTACCATCGAGTACTCTTTTGGGGCATTCTCGGCGCCATTGTTATGCGTTTTGTTTTCATTTTTGTGGGGGCAGCGCTTATTACCAAGTTTGCCTGGATCCTCTATGTATTTGGCGCCTTTCTGGTATTTACCGGTATTAAAATGTTTTTCCAGCGCGATGAAGAAGAAAAAATAGATCCCGAAAACCATCCGGTGGTGCGTTGGGCATCCAAAGTGTTTGCCATTCATCCAAAGTATGAAGGCAAAAAGTTCTTCGTAAAAATCAACCACAAAACATTTATTACACCTTTATTCATCGTCTTATTAATTGTAGAATTTACAGATTTACTGTTTGCGGTCGATTCAATTCCAGCAATCTTTGCTGTGACTAAAGATCCTTACATCGTATTTTTCTCCAATATTTTTGCCATTATGGGCTTAAGATCAATGTTTTTCCTGCTGGTTAATATTATTCACAAGTTCCATTACCTCAAAACCGGCCTTGCCTTTTTGTTAACCTTTATCGGGATCAAAATGCTGGGACATATTTATCTCGAAAAATGGGGATTTACCACCCAGCATTCGCTTATTGTAATTGTAAGTATTCTGGTAATTAGCGTACTGGCTTCTTTAATTTTTCCTAAAAAGGCATCTAATCCGGCTTAACACGATTTAGCAAGGCTGAAAAACAAAATCCGCTATATCACTGTACCATCCATCTTAATGCGAGGGTACTTTTTGTAATTCTTTTGTTTCAGAAATAACCTGGTTCGCAAAATAAGCGTTACAGCAGATGTTCATTTCGTCTAAAACCGTACATTCATTTTTTGTAACGATTTGTTAACAGGATCGTTTTAACGCCAAACACATGAAATCTATACTTGTAATTACGTTAATTTTTACCAGTTTACTGGTTCGTGCACAGGATCATTTCCTGTCTGATTTTGAAAAAATAAATACTGAAGTACAGCAAAATTCAAAAGCCTACAGCACACTTAAAGATGAAATTGAGAAAATTGGCCATCGCTTAACAGGGTCGGCAAATGGAGCCAGGGCCGAGCAGTATGCATTCGATCTGCTTAAACAATATGGCTGCGAAGTACGTTTTGAACCGTTTGAGGTTGAAAGCTGGAGCCGGAAGACTTTGCTGGTCGAAACAGGATCTGCAAAAAACAGCCTGGAAAAAGTAAAAGCAGTTACCCTGGCGCACTCGCCGGTAAAGGCAGATGTGACCGCCGAAATTGTAGATGCCGGTAATGGTCTTGAGGCAGATTACAAAACAGACCCGGCTAAGTTTAAAGGTAAAATTGCACTTGTATATCTGGGCGTATTGCCCGGTTCGGCGCCCGGTACCAAGTCGTTGCACCGCTCTGAAAAAACCGCTATTGCCATTCGTTACGGCGCTGTGGGCGTTATCATTATCAACACGGTAAAAGGTGGTGTATTGCTTACCGGTACGGCTTCTGTAACGGGTAAGCTGATTGATATTCCCGCTGTTTGCATTGGGCTTGAAGATGGACTGGCTCTGAAAGAAAAACTTAAAGCACTGCCAGCCTTTGCGCATATTGAAATGACCAATTTTTCGGGACTGATTAAAGCCCGTAATATAATTGCCAGTTTTAAAGGAACAGAATTTCCGAAAGAAAAGATTGTAGTGGGTGGTCATCTCGATAGCTGGGATCTGGCAGATGGTGCCATTGATAATGGTATCGGTTCCTTTGCTGTAATCGATATGGCCAGAACGTTTAGTAAGCTGCATTTAAAAACAAAACGAACGGTAGAGTTTGTTTTGTTTATGGGAGAGGAGCAAGGCTTACTTGGTTCAAAAGCCTATGTAGAAAAAGCCAAAAAGAACGGTACACTGGATCAGATCAGGTTTATGCTTAATTACGACATGACCAACGATCCGAAGGGATTTTCTACATCGAGGGTAGAAATGAAAGATTTGTTTAATACCTGGGGAGCTGATGTTGTAAAGATTGATACGGGTTTTAAAAATTCCTTTAATGCTTCAGGCGGTCTGCACAGCGATCATCAGCCTTTTATGCTCGAGGGCATTCCGGTAGGTGGCGGCCATGGTGGTAAGCTACCCAATAATTCCGGACCTTTTTATCATTCAGATGGTGATTCTTTTCATCTGGTAGATGAACAGGGATTGAAAAATACAGTGCGCTACAGTGCCATGCTGGCGTATGCTTTGGCCAATACACCGCGTATTCCGGTTAAGAAACAATCTGAGCAGGAGCTGAAACAATTTCTGGAATCGCAAAACCTGAAAGAGCCTCTAAGCATTGCAGGCGAATGGCGATGGAAATAAAAGTACGCGGCTACTCAAATCAGGATAAGGCGATCTGTTGTATACAATGGGTTGCCTTATCCGTTAATATACTGCTCTAACTGCGTAATGGTTTGTTTCTGATCTGCGATGATGAACTTTACCAGATCGCCGATCGAAATCATGGCCTGTACATGTGTATCTATAAACACAGGCAAATGGCGGATATGCTGCTCTGTCATAAGTTCCATACAATACTCAATACTATCACTTAAGTTTATCGTAATGGGATCCGGGGTCATAACCTCTTTTATTAAGGTATTGCCGGATGATTTTCCCTGCAGGATAATCTTGCGTGCATAATCGCGCTCGGTAAAGATGCCGCTTAGCTTGGTTCCTTCCATAATAAGCAAGGCGCTGATGTTTTTTTCCGTCATCATTTTCAAACCATCTAAAACAGAAATATTTTCCGTTACCGAAAATAGTTGCAGGGGTTTGGTGTCCAGTAGTTGTTTTACCGTTTTCATAATTTGTTTTCTTGTTATCCTGAATTTAAGAATTAAATATTTGTAAATCAATGTTTTGTTTGTTTTTTTAAGGAGTCTGAAAACAAGAATTACAGAATACCAGGGCTTACTGCCAATTTATTACCTCCCGTGTAATTGGTGTTTACAGAATTGTTTTACATTTTTGTTTTCCAACATCACGGTTATGCTTAGATTAAAACTTTTATTTTCTGCGGTAATTTTACTGAGCGGATTAAGCTCATTTGCTCAAACCAGCAAGGCGCCTTTATTTGTACAAGATAGCCTGCGGCTCATCTCAAGCCAGTTTCAGTTTACCGAAGGCCCTGCAGTAGATGGCAAGGGTGACGTTTATTTTACCGATCAGCCCGAAAATAAAATCTGGAAATACAGCCTGAAAAATGGTTTAAGTCTTTTTAAAGAACAGGCCGGAAGATCGAACGGAACTTATGTCGATGCCAAAGGAAATCTGGTGGCGTGTGCCGATGAACAGAATGAAATCTGGTCTATTGCGCCGGATGGTGCAGTTAAAATTTTGGCTAAAGGATTTGAAGGAAAACGTTTAAATGGTCCGAATGATTTATGGCTGGATAAAAAAGGGGGTATTTATGTAACTGATCCTTATTATCAGCGCGATTACTGGACACACACATCGCCGGAAATTGAAAAGCAGCGTGTGTATTATCTTCCAAAAGGGGGCAAGAAACTCCTTATTGCAGCCAGCGATCTGGAAAAACCCAATGGAATTGTGGGCAGCCCCGACGGGCGTTTTATGTATGTAGCCGATATTGCTGCGGGCAGAATCTATAAATATACCATTGAAAAAAATGGGGAATTGACAAATCAGGTACTGTTGATTAAACAGGGTGCAGATGGCATTACACTGGATGAAGATGGAAATATTTATCTGGCCGGGAATGGTGTGGATATTTATTCTCCCGAAGGGAAACATTTAGGTAAAATCAAGGTGCCCGAAAAGTGGACGGCAAATCTGTGTTTTATTGGCCCGAAGCGCGATCAATTGTTTATAACGGCCTCTAAATCGGTATATGTAATTCCGATGAATGTAAGGGGCGTGGAATGAGTTGATGATTCATTCTTAAAGTTTTACATTTAATCAATTATATACACAATTTATGTAAAATTTGGTTAAAGGTTTCTTTAATATAAAACTGATTGTTAGCTTAGATGTTAATAACTGGGAAGAATTTAAATAGGAAATATGTTTTTAATAACATGTTTTTTGTATATTGAGTTTTTCTACATAAAAAACTTACCTTTGTAACCCGATTTAAAATTGTAAACAAATGAGTAAAGATAGCATTATAAATAATTTATTTAGAGTCGCTTCGAGTATGTTTACCCAATTTAGTACTGAGGAACCTTTAGTAAGCGATGAGACAAAGGTTATATTGAGTGATTCAGAAGGACGAGAAGAACTTTATAACAAAATTATAAGTAACCCAAAACATGGTGATGTAACTGTTACGGTTAATGGTAAGGACATTACTTTTTTCGTAGAAGCTTAGAATTGGAACAGGTTGCTCTCAATACCGTCATAGGAGTCATGATGGCAATTTTTCCTGGATTTCTTTTCAGAAAGTGTTATTATAGTGGCGAGTTTACTAAGCAATTTAGTCAGTCTAATGAATTGGACAAGTTGTTATGGAATGTTTTTTTTAGCGGTATATCAATTGGAATTACTTTTCTCTCAATCTATTTCTTTAGAGCTGTATCTGGATTAGAGGTTTTGACATCTTTAAGTTATGATACG
>JASLGV010000059.1 GCA_030149995.1 Pedobacter sp. | reverse complement strand
TTTTACCTCACCATGTACGGCCGATTGAAGTGTAAGCCCGTGTGCTTTTACATACTCATAATCGCTGCGCAATAAAAAATGGACGTCGTGACCTAACCCGGAGAGCAAAATGCCATAATATCCACCAATTGCACCCGTTCCAACAATGGAGATGCTCAATTTTTCTTTGTTCATTATTTTATTCTTTAGTGGATCTGAATTGCTTGAGATACCATGTTGATTTTATACTGTTACCATGCTGATTTAGAAATTCCAGCAGCATATTTCTTGCAAAATAAGAGATTTATATTTCTTCTTTTAGCAGGTGCTTAACTCTTCTGCCAAAGGGAAGTCTATCGGGACATTTAAAACCTTTGTCAGGTAATTTGTAATAAAGCCATCGCCAACTACATGCAGTGCATCAACAAGGTGTTCGTGGGTATAACCGACGTTAAAACACCGTTGTAATAAGCCGCTGTCGGTTTTGTTTTTTTCTTCTATTACATTTTTGATAAACTTTACCAGTGCATCGAGCTTCTTATCGAATGTGGCTTTTCCAAGTCGTATATCCAATATTTGTGCTTCATTAAAACCATTCAGCTTTCCAATCATGGTATGAGCGCTCAGGCAATACAGCGAATTGTTTTTTTGAGAAACCACGAGCATGATCGCTTCGCACTCTTTTTTTGAAAGCGTTATTTTACGGGTGTGAAACTGGTAATAGTTGTTCATCGCATTTTCAGAATGCATCATAGAAGCATATACATTTGGTACGGTGCCCAAACGCTCCTTAAAGTAAAGGGAAAATTTCTGATTGCTGTTGATGATGGTTGTTTCTGCACTTAACATAGCTACACATTATTTGATTAACTTCAGGCTGTTATGCCCTGAATTTAGAAATGTTTGTCCCTGTATACATTTTGAAAAACCGGCTGAAATGTGCCGGACTTTCAAAGCCCAGTTCGTAGGCAATTTCCTTAGCTGTTTTATCTGTATAATGGAGATATCTTTTTGCTTCCAGAATGATCCGGTTCTGAATAATTTTTGAAGGTGCCGGTTGCCCCAATAAAGCAAAAATATTACTTAATGTTTTAGGCGATTTATTCAAGGCTTCGGCATAAAATTTTACCCCGTGTGCTGTTTTAAAGTGACCTTCCAGCAACAGGGCAAATTTCCTTACAATATCTAATTTTTCGTCGGGAAAGCGGATGTAGTTTTTGTTCTGCTGCTTGGCCGTTCGCGTGGTTTTAATAATCAGGTGCTTCAGCAGGGTTCTGAGCATTTCTCCCTGAAAATTGTCTTTCGAAAACCATTCATCAGAAAACATTTTCTCTAAATGCAGCATTTTCTCATTTTCCTCCTCATTGAGTTGAATAAACATGGGGTGCTCAATGCCATAAAACAGAAAACCAACACAACCCACCTCTGCATCATGATTTACAATACAATAAAATTCCCGGTTAAATTGCCAGGCAATTAATTGATCTGGTTTTTCAAAGGTGAAATTCTGGTTCGAAACCAGCGGCAACAAAGACTTTTCAGGTATTACATACTCAATCTCATCGATCTTTACTTTTTGCGGTAATCCCTTATTGTAAACAAACGTGTTGATCGGCGCTGTGGGCATGCGAATGCCGGCACCTTTTAACTGATCGTTATTTACATGCATAATGAATTTTGCAGATGTGTTGTCCTGGTATTCGCGAATCATATTCTGTAACTATATTTATTTCTTAAAGCCAACGTTCAGGTTTTTACCTGTATTGTTTTCTGAATTTAATTTAGAATGCAAACTATTTCTTCATCAAAGCCTGCTGCCCCAAATCTATTAGTTGTTTTCCATTTACAAAACCCAATTGCTGCAGCACCAATTCACCTTCCGGATTAAAGAAAAGTAAAGTGGGGTATGCCGTTACACTCCATTTTTCTGCAAGTATCATGCCTTCTTCACTTTCCATATCGATGCTAACATTGATGAAATTCTTATTGAAATAAAGGGCTGCCTTTTTTTCTTTAAAGGTTTTAGATTTCAGCATTTTACAAGGTCCGCACCAGGTGGCGTAGGCATCAACAAAGATATATTGATTGTTTTTTTTCGCCTTAGCCCTAATTTCTCTCCATTTACCCGTTGTAAATACTATTTCCTGATTATCCATCTTCATGCCATTTTTTGGCAGGTTCCGGGCAAAAGAAATATGGGGGCTTATAACGGTAAGCATGAGTACGGCCAAGGCAATTGTTTCCTTTTTGGTTGATAACATCGTTTTTATTTATAAGTCCTTTACCAGCGCTTGGGCTACAGCTTTTAACAACGCTGGTTTTAATCGCTTTGTAAAATCCGGGTTGATGTATTCGAAATTTATTTCACCCGATTTACTCAATATAAATACGGAGGGAACCGGGAGCAACAGATCAACGTTTTTTCCGGCAGTAGACTTAGGCAGTAAATCCCAGTATCCCTTTGGAGCTTTGAAAGCAATCCCGAATTGTTTAGAAACAGCTAAATCTGCATCTGATAACAAGGTGTATTTTAAACCCTCCTTATCCATTGATGACTTCAAACCGGCCGGTGCATCGGTGCCGATGGCAATTAACTGGTAGCCCATATTTTCTAAATCTCCCGATATTTCCTGCAAACCCGATAGCTGTTTAGAGCAGTAAGGACACCAACCACCGCGATAGAAAATTAAAATTGTTGGTTTTTCAGCAACGGTCTTATTCAGGTCGACCGTTTTTCCAGAAGGATCCACCAGCATGGCCATGGGGATTTTTTCGCCAATTAGCAGCGGACTGATGTCTTCTGCTTTTTGAGGATATTTCATTTCAGACATCGCCATGTTGTTCATATCCATGTGGCCCATATCATTCTTTCCCATCATTTGTTTCTGCTGATTTTGGGCATGTACCTGCGTTACCATTACGAACATACTCAGGATGCTCATAATGAAATTTGTTATGCTTCTTTTCATGGGAACTACAGGTCTTTTGCCAATGGGAAATCTACAGGTACCTGTGTTACGGCATGTAGCAAATTACTGATGGTTCTGTCGCCGATAAGTACAATCAGGTCAACCAGGTTTTCTTTTGTGTACCCGGCTTCAAAGAATGTATTTAAGGTCTGTGCTTCTACATGGCCTCTTTTTTCTGTAATCTGGTGTGTTATTTTAACCAGTGCATTGAGTTTTGTATCCGTCTGCAAGCCACCTTTACGGATTTCAATTGACTCCGCTTCATTAATGCCTGCAGATTTTGCGATGATGGTATGCGCACTTAGACAATAGATACAATTGTTTACCTGACTTACCACTAAATTTACCGCTTCCACTTCTTTTGTTGTTAATGAAGTGGGCGTTTCTTCTAATTGCAGATAAGCACCCAGTGCATGCTCTGAATAAGCAATGATGTTATACAAATTCGGAACTTTGCCGAAGCTTTTTTCTATTTTTTCAAAGATTACTTGATTGGCAGATGAAACTTCATCTTTTTTTAAAATGCTGAAAGTATTTTCCATTTTTTTATTTGTAAAATGCCCGGAATCCTTTTAAGGAACCCGGGCTTGTGGATTATTGTATTGTTACTTTGATAATGTTGGAGATGGCAGGAAGGGTGGTAAATCCATTCGGATTAGGTACTTCTGCTATGTTGTTGTTTTCTGGTATCGGTGTACCACCAAGATTAGCCTGGGTTACACCAGCACCCGGAAATTGATTGACAGCCGTTCCGTTATCGAATAAACCAATAGAGGCTGAAATATCACCTTTTTGTGTGGCATCTACGCCATTTTCTTTAGATGCAAAGAACCAATCGTTTGATAAACCATACATTGTTGCAATGGCCAGCCGGTCACCTGCTTTTACATTCAATGCCTGCGATACCTTGCTGCCTGTCTGACCGCCAATTTTTGGTAGCAAGACAGTGGAGCCACTTGCTGGCAATATATATACGTCTTTTACACCGCTAAGGGTTTTTAAATAAGCCGCTAAAGTAGATGCATCGCCAGTTTGAGCCAGATTTTTTAAACCTTTACCCTGATCTTTTAAGCCTGCCTTGTAAATTGGATTTTCAATACCATTGTAAACCACCACCAGTACCGGCGATAGAGGGGTGAAAATTCCGGTTTGGTCTTTAATGTAAGCACCCAAAACACTGTTGTCGCCCGTTTCGGCAAGATTTGTTAAGCCATTTGCAGTGGGTTTACCCGCCTCGAATAATGGATTTGGACTTAACAGGTTACCACCAGCAATATAAGATACGGCCCAAACACCCGGACTAAATGGAGTAGGATTGGTGGTATTGCCCGATGTATTTGTAATGGTCAGGGTAAATTGAGAATTTCCCTCGTAATGTAAACTTGCTTTCAACAAAGTAGAAGCAGGTGCATACTGATTGCCCTGATCGTCTGTTCCAATAATTTCCGTTACATTTTTAGGTGTGGTTTGGGTAGTACCGGGATGTACTACGTTAGCTCCCGGTGCCTGGTTGATCCGGGTACCATTATCCCATAACTTAACTTGATTGGAAATATCTCCTTCAACTGGGGTTCCATCGTCTTTAAAAAGTTTAATACCAGGGTTTCCAGGTGCAAAGAATAAATCGTTAGACCATCCATACATGGTTGCAAACGATACTGCCTGGCCTTTAGCTGCGTAAAATTGAATGGAAACGGACTCTCCGGGCATAATTACAGGAGAACTTCCCGTATTTTTAAAAGTACCCGATTCTACCAATGGTTTTGAATCCAATACATTTTCGATGGTAATGGTTGATGATGTAGGTATCTCTATACCTTTGTTGTCGTCTTTACTGCAGGAAGATAAAAGAAGCAGCAGTCCTAAAGACGACAGCCATGTTAATTGTGTATGTCTCATATAATTTTCTTTAAAATTTTATAAGACAAATGTATCTGAAGGTTTTTGCTGCACCGATACCTAAATTTCCCTATCATATGACAGAATTTCCCGAAGTATCTTCTTAACTGTGTTTTTTTACATTTTAAACTACTGCATGCCTTGACAGATTTGTTTTTTTATTAAGTTTAACCTGCTCAACAAAAAATAACAGCAGCTATTATTAAATAAGGAGAAATCATTATCATAATGAACAAACAACAGGTAATAAGAACTTTAAAAATTATAGCCATCCCAGCCATTTATGCATTGTTGTTGAGAAGCGTATTCGGGGCATCAACCTGGAGTGGGGTTTTCAATATGATGTCTAAAACATTCCTGTTTTTATTGCCTTCGGTTGTTGGTGCGTTGACCGTTTATTTTTCTGAAAAAGAAAGCGTTAAACGACTTTCATATCGGATTTTAGCGCCCTGGATTCCCATATTTGTGTTCTTTCTAATTACCTTGATTTTTGCAATTGAAGGCTGGCCATGTCTGGTGATGATTTTACCCGTTTTTTTATTCGCGGCCTCAATTGGCGGACTTATCGGCGGGTACTTCAAACTTAAAAAGAAAGACAGTAAATTATATGTATCGATACTGATGTTTTTGCCTTTAATTGTTTCGCCGGTCGAAAATTACATTGGGGCCAGTATAGAACCTTATAGAGCATATACCTATATAGATATCCAGGCACCTGCAGCAAAAATCTGGAGCAATGTAACCCGGGTAAAAGAAATAACCCGCCACGAAGATAAGGGCTGGCTTACAAATTTATTGAATTTCCCAAGGCCTGTAAAAGCAGAACTGAATTACGATGGTGTTGGTGCTTACAGAGAAGCTGTATTTACCAACGGACTTGTTTTTCATGAAACAGTAACCGAATATGTAAATAATAAAAAAATGTCGTTTACCATTAAAGCGCTCCCACATGAAATACCCTTAACAACCATGGATGAACATTTAGTAGTTGGAGGAAAGTATTTTGACGTACTCAATGGTACATATGAGCTTGAACAGCTGGACGATAAAACTTGCCGTTTGCATTTATGGAGTAATTTTAAACTCACAACAACTTTTAATTTTTATGCAAGCTGGTGGGCTGTCAACATCATGAAAGACATTCAATACAATATTCTGCAAATAGAAAAAAAACGTGCAGAAAGTAAATAAAGGTTCGCATTTCAGAACTTAATTAACCAAATGAGCATGGCTAAGTTTAAAGCCGGCTGAAATATAAAGCGAACCTGTATGATTTTCAATGGGTGTTTAATCCATAGATAAGAAATGTTTTTTAAGCCATATGTTTTATAAAGTATGCGGCGGGAAGCGGAAGTTCTTCTGATTTTGCAAATGTTTCAAGTTGGGAAAAGCCATTGTCAATTAAAAACTGAAGCAGGGGATGACAAGCATATTCCTGGATCCACAGGTGTTTATAATACCTGGAAACAGACAGGCATTTTTCCAGTAATGAAACCCTGATTGCTTCTTCTGTATATTTTTGAAGGATGCCGAAATCGGCCATCCGGATGCAGCGTTGATTTTCCAGAATGGATGGCCGGGTTCCGATAGATGTAATCCGGGCATAACCCGCTGGCTGGTTGTCTGCATATACTACAAGAAACTGATTCGACATACTGTT
>JASLGV010000041.1 GCA_030149995.1 Pedobacter sp. | reverse complement strand
CATAGTCTTATTACCATCTTCTCAAAAGGAGAAGAACTTGTTCACATGGCCGATACTTTTCAGCATATTTTATTACTGGCACATCCCGAGTGGGGCAGTCTGATTGATACAGACTTCGAACTTGCCATCACATCGCGCCAGGTACTTGGAAAACGATGGGCTACAAACAAAAGCCTGATTTTTGGAGATCATCTTCCCTATCCGGGTTTAGGTTTCTTAAAAGCATCAGATGCAGGTTTTGAATGGGTACCCAAAGCGTTTTTTACAACAGAAAGTTAATCTGACATATGAAGATTCCGATTGTTGTAAGCAACGTATAACAAACTAATTTAAGCTAACATAAGCGCTGGTATCAGAGATACCAGCGCTTATGTTACAATTCGACTTTATATAAGTACGCAACTATTTTCTTTTTAACGGAATCTGTAAATTGGTTGGCCGGTTGGCTTCTGTATCAAAACCCCTTCCGTCTACATTTCTTGCACCCCAAAACATGTAATCCCCTTGCAGAAAAATCAAGTCATACTCCTTAAATAACTCACCTTCTTTTAAGCCAAAAGGCACAAATTTTTTCTTAAAAATACGTTGTGCTTTGCCAACTTCCCACTTCTCAAATCCGGTTGTTGTTGCATTTAAAACATCTGCAAATCCCTGTATTAATGGAGTAACCTGGTAATCGCTGTCTGCGGTAAAATCTACTTTTTGCGCCCCTTCAATTAAAGGATGATTACCCTGCCACTCAAGGGTTCCTTTAATATTCATTTGTGCCAGCGGAATTTTTCCATTGGGGTCTGCAAAATTAGTTACCTGCAATTGAAAAGAATTATCGGGATTAAGCGTAAACGCTCTTTTCAGGTAAAATGCTTTCGGGCTACCATCTTCATTTTTCTGATTGCTGGGTCTTATTTCTGTAGCAATGCTTTCCCAGTTGCCAGTGGCTTTTTCTTTTATTTGTTGAATACTCATTTTATTTAATTTTGAATGATGAATGTTCTGCGCAGAAGTGTTTAAACCTAACAAGGTTAATAAAACAATGTTTATCAATTTGCTTATTTTCATGGGTTTATTTTTTAAAAATTAGTCGACTTGCCGGGTTGGTCTTAATAAAATTTCGTTGATATCGACCTCTTCTGGTTGTTCGATTGCATAAGTTACGGCTCGTGCAAAAGCATCGGCAGATATGGCATTTTGTTCATAATATTTTTGAAGATTTTCCCTGCTTTTCGCACCGGAACTGCCATTTACCAACTCGGTATCCATGGCGCCAGGCGATATAATTGTTGTACGTATATTGTAAGGTTTTACCTCTTGCCTTAATCCTTCCGATAATGCACGAACGGCAAATTTGGTAGCTGAATATACGGTGCCACCTGCGTTAACTTTATGCCCTGCAACAGAGGCTACATTGATGATGTGACCAAACTGCTGTATTTTCATTACCGGTAAGGCGGCGGCAATTCCGTAGAGCATTCCCTTGATGTTTACATCAATCATCTGCTCCCATTCCTGAACTTTTAACTCTTCTATCAATGCACGTTGCATAACGCCGGCATTGTTGATGAGTACATCTACTTTTCCAAAACGTTTGAGGGCAACCGATACAAATTTATTCAAATCCTGTGCGTTTGTTACATCGATGGTTACGGCATATGCCTGTCCTCCTTTTTTGTTTATATC
This sequence comes from Pedobacter sp., assembly GCA_030149995.1. Taxonomy (GTDB): domain Bacteria; phylum Bacteroidota; class Bacteroidia; order Sphingobacteriales; family Sphingobacteriaceae; genus Pedobacter. Next base: position 4,052 of record JASLGV010000041.1, on the reverse strand, counting down.
GGAGACAAGCTGTTCAATTTTGTCCTGCCTTCTGGCACCCAGAAAAACAACAGCACCTTTTGCGGCCAGATAACATGCCGTTTCTGCGCCTAAACCACTGCTGGCTCCTGTGATCAGCACCACTTTTCCCTTAATCTGCTTTTGTATCATTATGCTTGATTTCTAATTACATACAAAAATGATAACTTTGTCTATTATAAAAAAGTAGGCAAATTTTATGTGCTTAGTATATTTTTTTAGACCAATGGAAAATAAGAGAAAAAATAAAAATTTCAACCCTCACAAGTGTGGTGTTACCCATTTTTTAAACAAGATAGGTGGCAAATGGAAGGTACTCGTTATTAATGCCCTTCATCATGGTTACAATCGTTTCAGTTTGCTTCAGAAAGCCATGCCTTTTATCAGTAAGCAAATGCTTATTAATCAGCTTCGCGAACTTGAAGAAGATGGTATTATTGAACGCACTGTTTTTGCCGAAATTCCGCCAAGAGTAGAATATGCAATTTCAACATATGGCAGAAGTTTATTGCCTTTAATTGTACATATACAGGAATGGGGCTTAAATGATATGAAGCGTGAAGAAGGTCAGGCAAATTTAGCTAATACATAAAATAGGAATGCGGCAAATTGCCGCATTCCTTGCTGAAGCTGTAACCCTTTATTAATCAACATTCAACGGCGACGTAGATATATGTATAAGTTTGGTATTTCAATGCCGCTGATTATTCCTTATCTTTTATTTTTTGTCATAAACCGGAAAGGTGTGGCCAAACATGGGTAAACCACTTTTAGATTCTTCGAAACTTGCTTCGTTTTGTAACACATCCCAATGCTCGGCAAGCAAATTGTTCTCTATACGGAAAATATCTACACCAATCCAGTGTTTATCAGCTCCCGTATTGGAATAACGAACATGTATCATTACATAATCGCCCTCTGCCAAGATCAAGTCGTATTCAAATTTAAAATCAGAAGGGCTATTTTTAATTGCATCGCGGAGCCCATCCCTTCCAGGTAATAAATGTGCGGCATGTTGAATATACTTAGGCGACCAATATCGTTCAAAAGCGCTGTAATCTCTCAGATTAAAAGCCTCGTGCAATGCATCAATTACAAGTTTTTTATTTTTTTCTTCTTTTGTCATAATCAATTTTGTTAAAAGGATTTGCCCAGACAGGAGTTTCCACTCGGAGCATTATTTATCTAAAAGTTTGGCTATAGCTTCCCCAAAATTTAATTCAAAATATCCATGTTTATTTAGTCCTTTGGCAAACGCGGCCTTAAAACGTTCCTGGGTTTCAGGCCACGTAAGAGAAGACCTGAACGATTGGAGTTCATCAATCAATTCATCTGATGATGGAAGTGTGATATTATTGACAAGCTTTTTGGCTGCGGCAAGCGGTTGTTGATCAAAAGAAGCAATGCGCCGCGCAAAATTATCTACAAATGTATCCAGCTCCGCATCGGGTATGGCTCTGTTTACATAACCATAAAGTTCGGCTGTTTTTCCATCAAAGTCATCTGAACCCAGAATAATTTCAAGTGCCCTGCCACGACCAACCAGGCGCGGTAAGCGTTGGGTTCCTCCACCACCGGGATGCAATCCTGTACCCACCTCAAGTTGCGCCAGTACAGAATTTTCAAGAGATGCAAATCGTATATCACAAGCCAATGCAAATTCACTACCTGCTCCTCTGGCCCTTCCTCTTATTTTTGCCACACTCACAACAGACGATTTGCTTAGGCGCACAAAAGTATCAACGTATAGCATCAACCCAGAAGGGCCGGCAATTTTACCTAATTCAGCATTCCTTACGGGATCTGCTACACTGAAATGTGCTAAAAAGAAATCTGGATTGGCACTTTCAAATACGACCACACGCAGGTCTGAATTTTCTTCAATTTTGTTGAGTAGTATTTGTAAGGCTTCGTACATAACTGCATCTACCAGATTAATCGGCGGATTATTAAATATAACGCGCCAATATGCAGGTGTTTCTTTAACAATACCAATCGGTTCTAAAATTTCCGATCCGCTTTTTATTTTGATAACTTCCATAATTTTTTAGAATATTATTAGTTGTATTTCATCTATTGATACTAAAAACCGTTTGAACAGATTTAAATGAATGTGAATTATTTTTCATCAACCGGAAACATGGCATTTCCGTTTACAGATTTTGAAGCAGGCACTTCTTCTTGTAATACATCCCAATGTTCTGAAATCTTACCGTTCTTAATCCGAAAAATATCCACTGCGATCATGTTCTTACCTCTCCAGTTTTTATAGCGCCCGTGTATCATAACGAAATCACCATTTTCAGTTATAATGCCTGGTTCATATTTAAAGTCAACAGGTAATAAAGGTAAAGCCTTCTTTAAGCCATCAGGTCCATCCGGAATAAAAGGATTATGCTGTTTGTAATCTGTAGAAAAATATTTCTCAATAGCCGTTTCATCTCTATTTATAAATACAGCTGTAATGGCTTTTAATGCCAGTTCTTTATTGTTCATCGTGATCGGGGTTTTAATATTTTTTTTGGTTTGCGCCATGGATGCAAAGCTTATGCATACAGCTATTAAACAGATACTTACTTTCATTTTCTATTATTTTATATTAACAAAAGTAATACCTGCAACAATATGTAAACGGGGAGTCATTAATATTGTTTATAGTACATTTTTATAGACCATTGACCTATATCACAATGAAACCTTATCTATACTTGAATTTTATAGATTAACTGTAAAGACTGTATTTTACAGAAGCTGGAAAATTGAAATGCCAGATTGAATAAATACATCCGGTATTGCTTTTACGCTTGTATAACTGTTATTTAAATACAGGGACAGATGATTTTCACACGAGAAGGCTCTCCTTAAAAACACATTTAAAAAATGGATTTTTTCTGTTTTAAGTATGCAGCTTATTTTGAATGTTTTACGAAGGATTTATAGAGTCGTCCTTACTTTTATTGGTAATCACCTTATCGAACATTTGTCCCATAAACCCATCCCGGTAGGTTTGCCCGATTGGAATTTGATTTTTGGTAAATTCAAGGTGTACAGTGTTTCCATAAATCATGATGATGAAAGGAACGGCAATGATAAAAGATTTATGGATGCGCAAGAAACGATCGGCTGGTAAGCGATCTTCCAGGTTTCCGATGTTCAGCAGCGCTGTTACCTGTTCGCCATCGCGGGTGTGAAAACCAACATATTTACCCTTTCCTTCAATGTAAACGATGTCTTCGATTTTAATTTTAGGTTGTATTACAGGCATCAATAATGCGATGCCTGTACCTGTTTTATAAAATCATAAAAGGGGGCTGTCATTTTTTATGTGCTGATTTAGACAGCACCCGGTATTGTTTTTTTGACCGTTACAACAAAGTAAAATTGAACTTTACAACAAAACGAATACTGAAAAAATCACTGAAATTTGTAATATAAAATTATAGAAAAACATGAAAGATCAAATAGTATTGGTAACGGGTGGAAGTGGTTTTGTTGGGGTGCATACCCTTTTACAACTGTTACAAAAAGGATATTTAGTAAGAACAACCCTCCGCTCGCTGTCTAAACGCGAACAGGTTATAGATGGATTAAAGGCAGGCGGTTTAACCGATTTTTCGGCACTTTCCTTTTTTGAAGCCGATTTAACGGGGGATGCAGGCTGGGATGAAGCAGTAGCGGGTGCTGATTTTGTTTTACATGTAGCCTCTCCTTTTCCATTGGTAGAACCGGAAGATGAAAATGAGCTGATTATACCGGCACGCGATGGTTCGCTCCGGGTTTTAAGGGCTGCTAAAAAAGCAGGTGTAAAACGGGTTGTACTTACTTCTTCATTTGCGGCCATTGGCTACAGCATTGATCCCAAAGGGCACGTTTTTACCGAGAACGACTGGACAGATGAGCACGCCAAAATCTCTCCCTATATCAAATCCAAAACAATTGCTGAAAAAGCTGCCTGGGATTTTATTGCCCATGAGGGCGATGGTCTGGAATTGTCTGTGATTAATCCGGTGGGTATTTTTGGCCCGATTATCGGC
>JASLGV010000014.1 GCA_030149995.1 Pedobacter sp. | reverse complement strand
TGTTGTTTTTCCCGAACCTGAACCGCCAATGATAAGGTTGGTTAAACCTGGTTCAAATTTTCCGGAAATGCCCTTTAAAACCTCGTTATCTCCAAACGATTTATGGATGTTCTTAATCTCGATCATAACATTAACTGGGTTACAAGGTAATCACATGCCAAAATACTGATACAGCTTACCACTACGGCCCTGGTACTGGCCTGGGCCACTTCTAGGGCACCGCCTTTTACATAAAAACCCTCGTAAGCAGGTACCGAAGTAATGATAAAACCAAATACAAAAGCTTTAACCAGTGCCACGGTAATGGTGTACGGGTTAAAATCTGTGGTAATACCTTGAATATACTCAGCCGGTGTTACAGCGCCCGATAAAGAACCGCCAATATAACCACCCGAAATGCTCAGGAACATAGAAATAATAACCAGCATAGGTACCATGGTGATACCGGCTACAATTTTCGGTAAAATAAGATAGCCCGGTGCATTGATACCCATAATCTCAAGTGCATCAATTTGTTCGGTTACCCGCATGGAACCAATTTCTGAAGAAATGGCTGATCCGATTTTTCCCGCAAGTACAATGGCACTAATGGTTGGACTAAGCTCCAGGATACTTGAATCTCGGTTTACCGAACCAATAATGGTTTTAGGAATAAAATCACTTACCAGCTGGAAGGCAATCTGTAAAGTCATTACCGCCCCAATAAAAGTAGAAATAATGGCAATAAGGCCTAAAGAGCCTACACCAATATAATCCATCTGCTTTGCTATTTCCTTAAAATATATCTTTAGTTTCTCCGGCCTTCTGAATACAGATTTAAGTAGCAGGATGTATCTGCCGAAATTGGTAAAATTCATTCCGTATGGTTTTGCTTAATTTAAATGTTAAATCTATAATACTACAAAGAAACAACAAAAAATGTTGTTGGCTTCGTTAATTCTAAAAATATTCGTTGATTTCATAATAATTATGGTTTTTTGCATGCAAAAATTAAACCATAATTATTATGAATGCGGTAATAACAGGTGCCACCAAAGGAATTGGAAAAGCAATTGCGGTGCAACTTGCAGCAAAAGGATACGATTTGGTCTTGCTGGCCAGGAACTTATCTGATCTGGAACAACTTCGGTCAACCCTGCAAACAGCCCATAACCGCATTTTAATTTATGCCGTAGATTGTGGTAATAAAGAGCAGGTTCATCATTTTTTTAACACATACGGCGCTGAAATTGGTTTTGCAGATGTGCTGGTAAATAATGTTGGTATTTTTTTACCCGGCAACCTGCTCGATGAACCCGACGGGCAATTTGAGCAACAACAGGCTACCAACCTAAATTCTACTTATTATTTCAGTAAATTTTTTGGGAGAAAGATGCGCGAACAGCGTATGGGCCATATATTTAACATCTGTTCGGTGGCCAGCAAGGCGCCTGCAGAAAATGCTGGCAGTTACAGTGTAACAAAAGCATCGATGTTAAGTCTTAATTATGTATTGCGGCAGGAATTGGCTCCATACAACGTAAAGGTGACGGCATTTTTACCGGGTTCTACCAAAACAGCATCGTGGGAAGGAACAGAAATACCCGATGAAAAATTTGTACAGCCAGAAGATATTGCCACTACCTTATACGCCATCTTAAATTTGAGTAAAGGCGTAAACGTGGATGAAGTGTTAATAACACCGCTTAATTTTTAAATTAATTAAAATGCATTATGGAAAAGAAGCTTTTTAGAAACGAACACGATAAAATGATTGCCGGAGTAGCTTCAGGACTTGCCGATTATATGCAAATTGAAGTAACCATTGTAAGGTTGTTGTTTGCCCTGTCTACCATATTTATGGCTGGCGGCGGACTTATCGCCTACATTATTATGTGGATTATCTTGCCGGTAAACAATGATCCGACAGCCAAATTCAATCAGTTTAACGATTACTTTAAAAAAAATAACCCAAACATGCCTCCATTCAATTCGCCAGATCCCAATGCGCCGTTAAATTGGTCGCAGCCATTGTCTGAAAATCAAAAGACACCTTTTGAAACACACAATGATTTTTCTAAATTTAATAAACCCAACGATACCGGCAGAACGGTTGGTGGCTTGTTGCTTCTGGTAATTGGCTGTTACTTCTTAATGCGCGAACTGGATTTTATTCCGCACTGGTTCAGGATCCGCAACCTTTGGCCGGTTATCTTTATTGCACTGGGAATTAGTTTTATTGCCAGGTCTAAAAAGAAAAACGACTGGAAGGAATGGCAAAACCAGCAAATGGGTGTAACAGATAAAAAAGAAGATCCAACACCTGTAGTTCCGGCCGAACAAGAGCATACAAACGATACAAATAACACAGACGTACAATCTAAGGATTAGAGGCTGGAACCTGGCCGGTAGTGCCATAATTGAACAATTAATGATCTTACAAAGTTCATTCAAAAACTTTGTTAAGTGCTGGTATAACGATTAAACTAAAGAAGATGAAAATAGATAGATTGATTTGGGGTATTTTATTGCTTTTTATTGGCGGTGTACTGTTACTGAAAAATTTCGGCTTCATCGATTTTTACTGGAGTAATGTATGGCATTTCTGGCCCATCTTTCTCATTATTGCCGGTATTAATATTCTCTTTAAAAGGAGCAACGCAAAAACAGGCAATATCATTTCGCTTGCTATCCTGATTATCACCCTGGCTTTCTTGTTCTACAGAGGACAACAGCGCCCTTCTAACGGTTTTTGGTGGGGAAAATGGAACCATCAGGACATCGATGTGCATATAGACGACGATGACCGCGAGGAGGCGGATACCAGTCGGCGGAAATTTAGTTTGTCTGAACCATTTATTGCAACCGATACCATCAAAAAAACGGTTTTAAATATTTCAGGTGGCGGAATCTCCTTTAAACTGGATGGAGCGGCAGACGATTTAATTCGTGCCGATGTACACAAAAGACACGGTGATTTTTCGCTTACCAAACAGGTAACCGACTCAACAACCGAACTGGCTTTTACCATGCGCGATAAAAAGAACAAATGGAACTTTGGCGATGAAGGCAACCAGGTGGATTTTAAACTGAACAAAGCACCAAACTGGGAGGTTGTGATGAAGCTCGGAGCGGGAGAGGCCGATTTTGATTTTGAACACTATAAAATTCGTAATTTCCGCTTTGATGGGGGTGCCGCTGCGCTTGATATTAAGTTTGGAAGCCTGCTGCCAATTGCCGATGTAAACATCAAATCGGGGGTGGCAGATGTGAAAATTAAAATTCCCGAAAGCTCGGGCTGTAGAATAACGGCAAAGACTGGTTTATCTGCCAAAAACTTTGAAGGTTTCAATAAAATAAGCGATGGTGTTTATGAAACGTCTAACTATAAACAATCGGCCAAAAAAATCTTTATCAATTTAGACGGTGGATTGAGTAACTTTGAAGTGAACAGATATTAACTTAAAGAACAGCTGTAAGTGTTAAATATCTGCAACACTTAGACGTAATGGAATATACAATTGTTGTTAACGGAAAACCCGAAGGACCCTATAGCTTAGAAGATCTCCGTTATAAAAATATAAGCCCCAATACATTTGTACGTAAACCGGGCATGGACGATTACAAAGAAGCGCACGCCATTCCAGAATTGCGTGCGCTTTTAGGTTTTCAGTTTCAAAAAACAGCCCCGCAATATTTTGCGGCATTCGATCAGCGGCTGCTCGCTTCGGCCATTGATTTTTTTCTGCTTTTTATCATTTACAGCTTAATCATCTTAATCAGTTTTATTTTTATAACCGGCAAAAATGAAAGAATAATGGCTTATTTACTGCCATTGCCTTCCATCTGGGTGGCTAAACTTATTTATGGGAGTTTTGCAGAAGCATCGGCAAAACAAGCCACCATTGGTAAGCGTTTGCTGGGGATAAAGGTAAGTGACCTGGAAGGTAGCCGCATCTCTCTGGGGGTTTCTTTTGCCCGTAATTTTGCCAAAATCCTATCCATTATTCCTGCTTTTTTCGGGTATCTGTACAGTTTCCTTAACCGTAAAAATCAGTGCTGGCACGACATTGCAGCCGGAACACTCGTTATAAAAGAACGGCTGATCTGATCTGCTCGAAACCAGTGCAAAAAACAATACGGGCCTGAACAACTTTTAATTTACAACATTACAACACTTTGGTCTTTTTACATTAACACGCTAAACAGTATCTTTGCAGTGCATGGAAAATTTATCAGCAAAACATGAATTAGGTGGCGGGTATTGTAACAGTTTGGAACGATACTCCAGGTTTTTAACCCGCGAAGTGAAAATTGGCGATGTAGCGCTGGGCGGACACAATCCGATCCGTATCCAATCCATGACCACTACCGATACCATGAATACGCTGGCAACGGTAGAACAAACCATCCGTATGGTAGAATCGGGCTGCGAATATGTACGTATTACCGCACCCAGCATCAAAGAGGCCGAAAATCTGGCCAATATTAAAAAAGAGCTTCGTGCACGTGGTTACCAGGTGCCCCTTATTGCTGATATCCATTTTACACCAAATGCGGCAGAAATGGCCGCGCGTATTGTAGAAAAAGTACGTGTAAACCCGGGTAATTACGCCGATAAAAAGAAATTTGAAAATATAGATTATACCAAAGATGCCTATAATGCAGAGCTGGAGCGGATTTATAAAAAATTTATTCCCCTGGTTAAAATCTGCAAAGAATATGGTACGGCCATGCGTATTGGTACCAATCACGGTTCCCTTTCCGACCGGATTATGAGCCATTATGGTGATACACCACGTGGAATGGTCGAGTCGGCGATGGAATTTATCCGCATGTGCGAAGACCAGCAGTATTATAACCTGGTTATTTCGATGAAAGCCAGTAATACGCAGGTAATGGTACAGGCATACCGCTTGCTGGTCGAAACCATGGCTAAAGAGGGCATGAATTACCCGCTGCACCTGGGAGTAACCGAGGCCGGAGATGGAGAAGACGGACGTATCAAATCGGCCGTTGGAATTGGTACGCTGCTCGAAGATGGACTGGGCGATACCATCCGGGTTTCACTAACAGAAGATCCGGAATTTGAAGCACCTGTAGCCAAAGCACTTGCCGATCGGTATACACAAAGAGGTTCTGCTTCTGTTGCCATTAAGGAGTCGGGTCCGGTGTTTAATTTAAAACCAGCCGAACCTACCTACAGCCCTTATGCATACAGCAGACGCCTGAGCAAAACAGTTCAGCATATTGGTGGTCACCACCATCCCGTTGTTCTGGTGGATATTTCGAACGAAAACTTAAAAGATCCTTATTCTTTACAGCGTGTAGGTTATCAATACAGTGCTGTGCTCGATAAATATAACATGGCCGATCAGGCTTGTGATCTTGTATACCTGGGCGATCATTTACCTTCTTTTTCTTTTCCAGGTAATCTAAGGCAGGTATATAATTATAAAACCTGGGCGTCTCTGAAAGAAAAACAAAATTGCCATCCGCTTTTTTCGCCCGAAACTTTTAAAACGGCTACAGAAAGAGATCCTCTTTTAAATTTTGTAGCGGTAGAAGCGAAAGATTTTGACGCCGTTAAAACATGGACGCTTGACGATACCGTGGTTTTAATCCTTCGTACAACAGCCCTTCATGGCATGGCTGAGCAAAGGGCTTTCTTTGTGGCTTTACAGCAGAACGATATTCAATTGCCTGTTATAATTAAAAGAAGCTATCAGGATCTGGATGCCGATACCCTGATGTTGTATGCCGCTACAGATCTGGGCGCACTTTTAACCGATGGTTTTGGAGATGGTGTGTGGATCGATGCAGAAACTGCAGCCCCCGACCTGATTAACTCGACCAGCTTTGGCATATTACAGGCTACCCGTACACGCATCAGTAAAACCGAATATATTTCTTGCCCAAGCTGCGGACGCACCTTGTTTGATTTACAGGAAACCACACAACTGATCCGTTCCAGAACCGACCATTTAAAAGGGATTAAAATCGGCATTATGGGGTGTATTGTGAATGGCCCCGGCGAAATGGCCGATGCAGATTATGGATACGTAGGCACCGGGCCCGATAAAATTACCTTGTACCGTGGTAAAGAGGTGGTCAAAAAAAATGTAACCACTGCCTTTGCACTCGACGAACTGATTGGTATTATTAAAGATGATGGCAACTGGGTAGAAAAGGCTTAATTCGCTTTTTTGTTTCATTTTTTGTCTGTCGGGGGTAAATAGACCATATTTACCTGTAGACTTCTTTTACAGTTAAAATCGGTATCTTGGGTTTTATTTTTTAGTGTTTATGAACTTTCCGTCACTCTCCCGGCAGCTGAAGGCTTACCTGCTTCAGCACAATTTTTCTCCAGAATACCTGAACCTGGCACACCTGCTTATTGGCCTGGTAATCCTGTCGGTTTTTTTGTTCCTGCTGGTTTTCTTTTTGCGCCTGGTGATGCTGAAATCCATTCAACTAATTATAACCAGAACCAAACCCCACTGGCAGGCCGAGTTGTTAAGATACCGTGTATTCAGGGCCACAGCCTTAATTATTATTGCCTATATATTATTCAGT
>JASLGV010000512.1 GCA_030149995.1 Pedobacter sp. | reverse complement strand
CTATTTACCCGATCCCGGGCCGCTATTGAACAAAGTAGAAAAAGCGATCAGTGCCGCCCGAAGGGTTGGGATACCTATCATTTATGTTACGCTCGCCTTTCGGGACGGGCACCCGGAGATTCGCGAGTCGCATCACTTCTTTGGCCCCATTAAGGGAAGCAAGGTAATGTTCACGCTTTCAAATAACGGAACGTTGGTGCATTCCGCTATTGAACCCATGCCCGATGATATTATTGTTCATAAAAAACGGGTGAGTGCTTTTGCCGGCGGCGACCTGGAAATTATTCTTCGCGTCCGTAAGGCTGAGCGCCTGATCTTATCCGGGTTTTCGACCAATGGCGTTGTATTGAGTACACTGCGCGAAGCGGCGGACAAAGACTACCAACTTACGGTGCTATCAGATTCCTGTGCCGACCCTGATCCGCAGGTACATGATTTTTTAGTGAAAAAGGTATTTCCTTTTTCCGGCGAGGTGATGACTACTGATGAATGGGTAGCCGCTTTAAACTAAGTTAACCGATTAGGCGGGCTTGCCTGCCTAATCATTTTAGCAAACCGATGATCTTTGCAGTCATTGAACAGCATTATTCAGGAATGGGTGCCGATTTCTATGATTAACCGGATCAATAGTTATATAAGCGTTTTGCAGCATATTCTTTATTATTAACAAAGTTCTATTATATTATTCCTTTGCCCGCTAACACTACCCAGCGGTTCGATGCACTAAGCTTCTGTGAAAATGGGGTCTCGAATCCTGACAGCACTAATTGGCCTAAGCTGACAAGGGGGCGGCGATGCACGCTTTTTGGAACCTTTTTGCATTTTTCCTTGCACTTGATTCCCCTAATTTCGCCATAACTCCCTTTATTTCAAAATAAAACCTATTTATCAGCAGACCCTATTTATAGCGTAAATACTGTTAGCATATCTAATACAAGCTAGGCTGTCCAAAGTGGTTCATGCAACCAATTAGGTTTTATTCCCATCGCATTTTGGTCGACGGTCGGATATTTATCGAAAAGAGCGACTAGTTGCGCAGTCAGATTATTCTGAGGTTGGACTATGTTTAGCAGATATTTAATGCAACAAAGATGTACATATATCTTTGGAAAATCTTTTTCTGTTGGTACATTGGAAAGGGTACCAAGGCTTGTCAGTTCCAAACTTTTCCAAGATGGAGGAAAACGCTGGTCATCCTTATGCTTTCTTTTGTGTTCTTTAATAAAGGCATCTTTTGATCTTTCGATTTCTTCTTCGAGTGTGGCCAGTGTTTTGACTGCTTGTGGCACATTCTGGTAGATTTCCAGGTTTTGAAACCACCATGGACCAAATTCATGGGAGAGGTGGTAAATGAGCTTCGTCCTTAGGCTAATCTCTATTTTTTCTATCGCATCAAAAATGATGATTCGCAGTTCCCTATCAAAATTATATAATGAGATCACATCACAGAACTTACTGTCAGGTTTGAACTGATGGTTCTCCTTTGGTTCAGCCTGCATGGGCCACCAATACCCTGCAAGACGATAGTAACTAATGTGCGAAAGGAAATGTTCTGCATTATCTGCATCTATAATCTCTAGTCCCCGTTGTTGTAATTGGGCAACCTGCTGGTTGATTGTAAGGGCGACTTTGGTATACATATGGGATATTACTGTAGAGCGAAATGCCTATAAAGCAAAAGACACGCCCTGGGACGCTGTTCTTATGATGTAGCGTGGCGTGTACTGTTAATACAAATATCGTAATAATATTCAATGTAAAAAAATCATTTTTCAATATGCATTGGTTACTCATCTGCGGAGCAAAAAAACAATGGTTTTTCACAAAGAGGCTATTATCAAATTTTTGCACAATACAAATCGAACAAGAAACAGGTAAATTATCCAGTTTCTATGTCTAGATGGTAAACATAACACGCTAATTAATGATACTACTTATTAATCCAAATTTCGTTACCTATATCAGCCAATTTAGTCAATGAAGCCATAATCTGATTCGAGAATTGCCCACTAGAGGGAGCACAGATTTTTAAGTCCGAAAATCACTTAAAAACCCCATTTCTAATTAAGAAATGGGGTTTTTTATTTTCATAATAGGAAGTTTCCTACTTCAGTTTTACAGTTCATTTTGATTAAGCCCCGGATTATTTAATTCTGGAAGAATAATCTTGTTTTTTTATCCACCCAATATTAACGGTTAAAAGCGGTTTTATTTTATAATTTACTTTCTTACCGGATGAAAGCACCTTCTAAATGTCGTGTTAGAGGACTTTTCTAACGGCAGGAATCTCCTATCTGTCGTAACTGCTCCGAAATATGATCGAAACTAACGAATATGTATAGTATTAATAACTGGAATATCCATATTAATCTTTATATGTGCGCATATACTATACAAGAACTAACTGACAAAATGTACACGACCATATTTGTCTGGGCCGATACGGATCAGGCTTTCCAAAGACTTGAATTTAACAACTATTTAGTCGTTATAAATGAGGTATCATCCTTTATTGGAATTCTTACATCAAATGACCTCGTTGGAAGAACTGTTACCCACCTAATTGATTTAAATCTCAAAAAACCGGTTATTGACATTCATCACAGTATTCAATCCGTTATAAGAATTATGTTTAAAAGCGGTTATTGGGAATTACCTGTATTTGATGAAAAGCAGTTTGTAGGTGTGATTACAATGGATAAAATTGCTAAGTCTTTATTACACAGAGATTTTTAATTGTTGTATCCATGTGTTTACAACAATATCCGCCGTCGTTTTTATTACGTCTTCTGTCGATAATACAGGCTGTTATGCCGAAACCTGTAAAATTTAACTAAACCTGAAATTAATTTAGATCATATATCACAAACAACATATCATCTAACTAAATTATTTATGTTTAAAAACTTTTACAAGAGAAAACCGGGATTATCCTTTTTTCTGCTATGCCTGCTATTCGTTGGCAGGAGTGCTTTAGCGCAAGCACCTGTTCCTGAAATTGTAA
>JASLGV010000510.1 GCA_030149995.1 Pedobacter sp. | reverse complement strand
GAAATGGCTTACGACGATTGGTGCGTAGCGCAGCTGGCAGCCAAACTGGGTAAAACAGAAGATTACAACTACTTCTTAAAAAGATCTGCATACTACAAAAACCTGTACGATCAGCAATCTACGTTCTTTAGAGGTAAAAATTCGGATGGCAAATGGATCGAACCTTTTGATCCCTTAAAATATGGTTCTAACGGCGGCAATCCTTTTACCGAAGGGAATGCCTGGCAGTATTTCTGGTATGTGCCACAAGACATAAAAGGCTTAATAAGCCTGACCGGGGGAGACCAGGCTTTTATTCAAAAGCTTGATAAGTTCTTTACCCTTGATGAAGGAAGGGAATCTTTAAACAACAATGCTTCGGGTTTTATCGGGCAGTATGCACATGGAAATGAACCGAGCCATCACGTGGCTTATTTATACAATTTTGCAGGGCAGCCCTGGAAGACCCAGTTTTATACGGCCAAAATTATAAACGAATTGTACACCAATAACCATGCAGGTTATCCGGGTAATGAAGATTGCGGGCAAATGTCGGCCTGGTATGTATTCAGTACGCTGGGCTTTTACCCCGTAAATCCTGCAAATGGCATTTATTCAATCGGATCTCCTTCTTTTAAAAGCGCAGAAATTAAGCTGGAAAACCATAAAACCTTCCGGATTAAAACCAATATTCAATCAGATAAGCAGATTTACATTCAATCTGTCAAATTAAACGGAAAGAACTATCCGTATACCTATATCCGGCATAAAGACATTGTAAACGGCGGTTTACTGGAATTTGTAATGGGCGAAAAACCAAATAAAAACTGGGCAGCCGGCCTTACCGGCAGAACGCCTGATAACGTGACAAATTAAGATGAACATCGGCAGGAAAATACAACAACTGGTACTGGTTTTATGGCTGTTGCAGGCCACGGCATCTGCACAGGTAAACCAGATAAAAAATAACCTCCACATATGGGATAACCAGCCCGCCACCGATTGGATGACACAAGCTTATCCCATTGGAAACGGTAAGCTGGGCGCCATGATTTTTGGAGGTATTGCACAAGAGCATATTCAGTTTAATGAAAGCAGTTTATGGACCGGCGATGAGCAGGAAACGGGTTCTTATCAGGCTTTTGGCGATATATTGATTGACTTTAACCATCCGGAGCCGGCTAAAGTCACCGCTTATAAAAGGGTTTTAAACCTGAACAACGCTTTACATCAGGTAAATTACCAATACAACAACCTTGCGTACACACGGGAATATTTTGCCAGCTATCCGGATCAGGTAATGGTGTTTAATTATACCGCTACCGGTAAAAAGGCTTATTCCGTTACCATTAACCTTAAAGATGCACACGCGGGCAAAACGGAGGGGAATACCAACCAGCTGCGCATAAGCGGTGCGCTTGAGAATGGTCTGAAATATGCGTCTGCTTTACAGGTACAACAGGAAGGTGGCCGTTTAACCATAGATAAGGACGAGGCGGGCAACAGCCGCATACACATAGAAGGAGCCAATACCTTTACCTTGTATTTGTCGGCGGCAACAGATTACCTGAACCAGCGTGCCAGACACTGGCGTGGAGAAAATCCTGCCTTGGTGGTAAACAGGAACCTTACCGCTGCGGTGGCTAAGAAATATGCTGTATTAAAAGCCAGTCACATCCGCGATTATCAGCAGCTGTTTAACCGTTTTGATTTACAAATTGGAAAGAACGAGGCAAAGGAGGAGCTGCCAACGGTTCAGCAAATTATCAACTATAAAAAGAACGGAAGCCCCTTACTGGAAACAACGCTGTTTCAGTATGGCCGTTATTTATTAATCAGTGCTTCGCGTAAAGGTGGTTTACCGGCTAATTTACAGGGGATATGGAACAACAGCAACAATCCGCCATGGCGTTCGGATTACCATTCAAATATCAATGTTCAAATGAATTACTGGCCGGCCGAGCCAACCAATCTGGCCGAATGCAACATTCCGTACCTGGATTACATAAACAGCATGCGCGGGGTGAAAAAGGAAAATACACAAAAAGAATATCCGGGGGTACGTGGCTGGACCGTTAAGACCGAGAACAACATTTTTGGTGGCGAGAGCTTTTTGTGGAATACACCCGGAAGTGCCTGGTATGCACAGGCGCTTTGGGATCACTATGCCTTCAACGGCGATAAAGCATACCTGAAAAACTTTGCTTATCCCATTTTAAAGGAGATAACCGAGTTTTGGGACGATTATTTAAAACGCAGACCCGATGGTGTAATTGTAGCACCAAATGGCTGGTCACCCGAGCACGGTCCGCGCGAAGATGGCGTAAGTTACGATCAGCAGATCGTGTACGATTTATTTACCAATTATATAGAAGCCGCCGATTCTTTAAAGATCGATGCAGCGTACCGTACACATATTGCTTCGCTTCGCAGCAACCTGTTAACACCTAAAATAGGTAAATGGGGGCAGTTGCAGGAGTGGGAAACCGACCGCGACGATCCGAACGATAAGCACCGGCATGCTTCGCATTTATTTGCACTGCATCCGGGCAGGCAAATCAGTGTAAACAACACACCCGATCTGGCCAAAGCAGCAGAAGTGAGCTTAACTGCCAGGGGCGATGAATCTACAGGCTGGTCGATGGCCTGGAAAATGAATTTCTGGGCAAGGCTGCACAATGGAAACCATGCACATCAGATACTTAAAAATTTTATTACACTGGCTGGGGGAGCTGGAATTGACTACAACGATGGTGGCGGTGTTTATGCCAATTTACTTTGTGCACATCCGCCATTCCAGATCGATGGAAACCTGGGTTATACAGCAGGCGTGGCCGAAATGCTGGTGCAGAGCCAGGAAGGTTTTATAGACCTTTTACCCGCTTTACCCGATGACTGGAAAGCATCCGGATCTGTTAGCGGATTAAAAGCCAGGGGAAACATTACAGTTAGCATGAAATGGGAAAATGGGCAGGTTACGACTTACGAATTAAGGGGGCCAGTTGCCCAAAAGATTCGCGTAAAGGTAAACGGAAATTTTAAACAGGTTCAGGTTAAAAAAACGCAATGAACGTAACCGGCATATACCTGTTTATCTGATCCAAAGCATGTCTGTAAATCTGTTAAACGCCCCTAAAGCATTTTAAAATAATTCCAATTATATCACCATACATTTATAATATGTTCGAACTACCTTCAAAGATTAAAGCACTTTTTTTATGTAGCCTTTCTGTTTTTTTGTCCTTATCCGTAAAGGCGCAACTGGTTACCATCCCTTTAGAAACGCGCTCCAATGCATTGGTCTTACAAAAAGATTCTGCGGGTTACCTGAATACACTTTACCTGGGGAAAAAACTAAAAAATACCGCCGAATATAAATATGTAGCGGCTTCTTATAAAGGACAAACTGATTACAGCGACATGCTGCGGTCTACCTATACACCTGCAGGCTCTAAAAACCTGGTGGAGCCGGCCATTACCGTAAGTCATGCCGATGGAAACAATTCGCTTGATTTGCGTTATGTATCGCATAACTTAAATAAAATAGATCAGAATGTATCGCTGTTAAGTGTACAGCTTAAAGATCCGGCATACGATTTTTCAGTTACCTTGTTTTATAAAATTTATTTCAACGAAGATGTAATAGAGCAATGGAGCGAAATAAAACACAACGAGAAAGGTAACGTGGTTTTGCATAAGTACGCCTCGGCAAATTTAAATTTAAAAGCACCGGCTTACTGGTTAACCCAGTTTCATGGCGATTGGGCCAGGGAAATGCAGCCAGAAGAGTCTAAGTTAACGCATGGTATTAAAACCATCGATACCAAGCTGGGTACAAGAGCAAACCTGTTTCAGCCCTCTGTTTTTATGGTTTCATTAGATCAGCCGGCAACAGAAGACCAGGGATCGGTGCTGTTCGGTGGACTGGCTTACAGCGGTAATTTTAAACTTGATTTTGAACTCGACTACCTGAATAACCTACGCATTATTGCCGGTATTAATAATTATGCTTCAAACTACACCTTGAAACCTAAAGAAACTTTTACCACGCCGGTATTCTTATATACCCTTTCTTTAAAAGGAAAGGGCGAGGCCAGCAGAAACCTGCACAACTGGGCACGTAATTATAAACTGCTCGATGGTCAGGGAAATCGTTTAACCTTGCTTAACAACTGGGAAGCCACTTATTTCGACTTTAACGAAAATAAACTGTTTAACATTTTAAAAGATACCAAAAAACTGGGTGTAGACCTGTTTCTGTTGGATGATGGTTGGTTCGGTAATAAATATCCGAGAAATGACGATCATACAAGTCTGGGCGACTGGCAGGAAAACCGGGTTAAATTGCCAAATGGCATTGCATCGCTGGTTAAACAGGCCGAAAAAGAAGGTGTGAAATTTGGCATTTGGGTAGAACCTGAAATGGTAAGCCCTAAAAGCGAACTGTATGAAAAACATCCGGACTGGGTAATTAAACAACCTAAAAGAGAAGAACATTATTTTCGTAACCAGTTGGTGCTGGATTTGAGTAACCCTAAGGTGCAGGATTTCGTTTATGGCATTATCGACGATTTGTTTACGAAAAACCCGGCATTGGCCTATATCAAATGGGATTGTAATTCGGTTATTTACAATGCACATTCGGCAACTTTAAAAAACCAGGATCACTTTTACATTGAGTATGTACGTGGTTTATACAATGTTTTATCCAGAATAAGGGCGAAATATCCAACGGTACCAATGATGCTGTGTGCCGGTGGTGGCGGGCGTGTAGATTATGCCGCTTTACAATATTTTACGGAGTTCTGGCCAAGTGATAATACAGACCCGCTTGAACGTATTTTTATGCAATGGGAATACTCTTATTTCTACCCGGCCATCAGCACGGCAAACCATGTTACCGACTGGGGAAAACAACCCATTAAATTCCGTACAGATGTGGCCATGATGGGTAAACTGGGTTTTGATATTGTGGTAGATCATCTTTCTAAAACAGATCTCGAATTTTGTCAGCAGGCCATTAAAGCATATGATGGTTTAAAACAAATTATCTGGCAGGGCGATCAATACCGTTTAGCCAATCCGCGGCAGGGAAGCGTAGCTTCTGTGGTTTATTTAAACGGAGCCAAAACACATGGGGTTATGATGAATTACCTGGTGAACAACCGGTACGAAGAAGGAACAAAAGATCCTGTTCTGCTGAAAGGTTTAGATGCCGCTAAAACATACAGAATTAAAGAAATTAACCTGTACGGAGATCAGAAATCGACCATCGATGCTTCGAAGGTGTACAGTGGCGATTTCCTGATGACGGTTGGTTTTAACCCGGAGGTAAACAACAGCAGAACCAGTGTGGTGCTGGAAATTGAAGCCGTTAATTAACAAAACGTGTAAACATTTGTTCTCTATTTATATATTTGGTTTTAGCACAGTGCGAGGCCGGGAGCAATCCCGGCCTTTTTTTATTGTACATGGTCTTTAGCTGGTTTGCCTTCTTTAAAATTTTTAGTCAGTGCCATGCAACGTTTTGATATAAAAAACAGTCTTCTTTATAATTAAGCTAAACAAATCAATGAAAAAGACTTTACTAACCCTTGCCGTTTGCCTGTTCGCTTTTTGCGCCATTGCACAGGAAAAACTTTCGAAAGAAGCAACAGATTTTAAAACCTACACGAATGATCTTGAGAACCGCCGCCAAGCTGCATCCGAAAAGAAAGATTATGCGGAAGCCGAAAGACTGATTGTAGAATGGATTGGCAAATATGAAAAATCGCCTGCTGAAACCGTAACAGGTGTAAAAGATTATTATGCCGGATTTTATTACAACCTGGCTTGTTATCAAAACCTGCTTCAAAAGAAAGAAGCCGCCTTGATCGCTTTAGAAAAATCGATAGATCTTGGATATGCCGATTATAAAAATACACTGAAAGATACCGATCTGGAAAGCCTGCACAACAATAAGCGCTTCAAAGCTGCCCTGCTGAAAATGCGCGAAAAAGGCGATATGAATTATATACTGAAAAAAGCCGATCCTTATAAAAAAGAATCAGCAACCGGTTTACCGGTATTTACCTATCAGGAAGCAGATGCGCCCGAACTGGTTAAGCTCAGGAATGAATTTAACCTCGACTCTGTAGCCGGTAAAGGAGATGAAATCAGTAAAATTAAAAATCTGTTGCTTTGGGCGCATAATGCTGTCCGTCATGATGGCAATTCTTTCAATCCACCATCGAAAAACGCAAGCGACCTGATTGCGGTTTGTAAAAAGGAAAACAGGGGGGTAAACTGCCGGATGATGGCCACCATATTAAGAGATGCTTACCAGGCAGAAGGTTTTAAAGCCAGAATGGTAACCTGTATGCCAAAAGACACGGCAGATAACGATTGCCATGTAATTACGGCAGTTTGGTCAAAAACCCTCGATAAATGGCTGTGGATGGACCCAACGTTTAATGCCTACGTAACGGATAAGAAGGGTAATTTGTTAAACATAGAAGAAGTACGCGACCGTTTGATTAACAACGATTCGGATTTGGTGCTGAATGAAGATGCCAACTGGAACAACCAGAATAAACAAACCAAAGAATATTATCTGGGCTATTACATGTCCAAAAATTTATATTGGATTCAGT
>JASLGV010000506.1 GCA_030149995.1 Pedobacter sp. | reverse complement strand
TCGAACCAGGGACACAAGGATTTTCAGTCCTTTGCTCTACCGACTGAGCTATGGTACCTCCCGTTTGGGATTGCAAATGTAGCGCCTTTTTTTTTAAATCAAAATTTTTTTTAAAAAAAATAAAATACGCCCCTCTTCCGGCCAAATCTTTATATTCATTCTAAATAATTAATTATGCTTGCATAGTAATTTACTTTAAAAAAAATGTCTATTTTAGCGGCTACAATCATTTTTATCGCATGGTGGCTCAAATTATTTTTCTGTTAATAACCGCAGCAGCTGTTTGGCTGTTCAGTATTAATTTGCGTAAAATTATTCGCAACATCCGTTTAGGTAAATCAGCAGACCGGAACGATCAACCTAAAAAAAGACTGCTCACCATGATCCGGGTGGCTTTTGGCCAATCTAAAATGGTGGTAAGACCTGTTCCTGCCCTCTTGCACTTTTTTGTATACGCCGGCTTTGTAATCATCAATCTGGAAGTGCTGGAAATTATGATCGATGGCTTGTTTGGTACACACCGTATTTTTCATGGTCTGGGTGGTTTATACAATTTCCTGATCGGTTCGTTCGAAATACTGGCGCTGAGTGTATGGCTTTCTTGTCTGATCTTTTTTATCAGACGGAATGTACTGAAATTAAAACGCTTTTCGGGAGTAGAAATGAAACACTGGCCAAAATCCGATGCCAATTACATTCTGATTACCGAGATTTTACTGATGACTGCCTTTTTAGTGATGAATGCAGCCGATGCTAAATTACAAGCTCTGGGTTCAAGCCATTACATCCAGGCAGGTGCATTCCCGGTAAGTCAGTTTTTACAAAACCTATTACCCAATTCGGAAGGAGCACTGATCGCCATTGAGCGCGGATGCTGGTGGTTTCACATAATCGGTATTCTGGCTTTTTTAAATTACCTGCCGTATTCAAAACATTTTCACATTCTTTTTGCCTTTCCAAATACTTATTTTTCAAATTTGGAGCCGAAAGGCGAATTTACCAATATGGCATCGGTAACCAACGAAGTAAAAGCCATGCTTGATCCTTCGTTTGTTCCGGCAGAAACGCCCCCTGGTAAATTCGGTGCAAAGGATGTAAACGATTTAACCTGGGTTAACCTGATGAATGCGTATACCTGTACCGAGTGTGGTCGTTGTACGTCCGTTTGTCCGGCTAACATTACCGGTAAGTTGCTTTCACCAAGAAAGATTATGATGGATACGCGCGACAGGCTTACAGAGGTTGGTCAGAATATCGACAAACACGGGCCAGACCACCAGGATGGAAAATCCCTGCTGGACGATTACATCAGCAGAGAGGAAATCTGGGCATGTACAAGTTGTAATGCGTGTACGGAGGCCTGTCCGGTTAACATAGACCCACTACAGATTATCGTAGAATTGCGCCGTTATGCGGTTATGGAAGAATCGCAGGCACCGGGAAGTATCAATGCCATGCTTGGTAATATTGAAAATAACCAGGCACCATGGAAATACTCTCCTGCCGATCGCTTCAACTGGGCATCAGAAAGTTAAGCCTGTTTATGAACACCTGTTTGACAGATAATTAGATTAAAAGTTAACCATTTTACAGTTAACCCTTTAACCACAAAACAATGGAATTTAAAGTACCCACAATGGCCGAGTTAATGGCCGCAGGCGAAGAACCGGAAATATTATTCTGGGTTGGCTGCGCAGGTAGTTACGACGAAAGAGCACAAAAAATAACACGAGATATTTGCAAAATATTACACCATGTAGGCATCAAATATGCTGTTTTAGGGACAGAAGAAAGCTGCACAGGCGATCCGGCAAAAAGAGCCGGAAATGAATTTCTTTTCCAGATGCAGGCCATGGCCAATATAGAAGTGCTGAATGCTTACAACATAAAAAAAATTGTTACCGGCTGTCCGCATTGTTTCAACACCATTAAAAATGAATACCCTGGTCTTGGGGGCACTTATGAAGTAATTCATCATACCCAGCTGATCCACGATTTAATTACCGATGGAAAATTAAAAGCGGAAGGCGGCGAAAGCTTTAAAGGGAAAAAAATTACGTATCACGATCCTTGTTATCTTGGCCGTGCCAATGGCGTATATGAAGCACCAAGAAAGGCCCTGGAAGTACTGGATGCCCAGCTGGTAGAAATGAAACGCTGTAAAGCAAACGGACTTTGCTGTGGCGCTGGTGGAGCGCAGATGTTCAAAGAACCCGAAAAAGGTAATAAAGATATCAACGTTGAACGTGTAGAGGAAGCTTTAGAAAGCAATCCACAGGTAATTGCCGCTGGTTGTCCTTTTTGCATGACCATGCTGAGCGATGGCGTAAAACTAAAAGATAAAGAGCAAGAGGTTAAGGTTCTGGATATTGCCGAAATTACGGCCAGCGCCAATGGACTTTAATTATGATAAATGAAGGATGTGAAAACATCCTTTTTTTATTTTGCCTGCATCAGAACCTGTTTTATCAAAAAGCATTCAATTTTAAGGCAGCTGACTGATTTTATCAAACTTTTCCCGAATCAGGTTCAGGTCTTCTGCCTCTACATTTTTTAAAGGGATAACCATACTTGTACTCATCGAATCGATATCGCCACGTTTATCATTATACGTTTGCACAATTACATCTTCGCTCTTGGTGTAAAGATACAACTTACCTGAAACTGCCGTACCCAGGTAATCCATATCTTTAAACTTAGACAGCTTAAAGGCAAAGTATTCGATTTTTCCATTGTTTAAAAAACGCTTGTACCGGCAAAATCCATTGTTGGTAATATTTAATTCATAGCGTTTTAGCTGCTTGCCATCCTGGCTTAAATCGTAGTGTTCAGTAAAGCTTTTTTGTAAAAAATCGGCATATTCCTCTAAAACATCTGAGGTGGAAAAAGCACACAAAAACAGATAAAGGATTGAAACAGGCAGTATTTTCAAGCACAATGTAAACTTTTTCATAGAAGAAGTGTTTTTGATAAACCAATTTAATTAATTTGATAAATTTGTGATATGATTTTTTCTCCACAATCAAGAGTTTGGATATACCAAAGCAGTCGTAAGTTTTCGGAAGATGAGCAGAAAGAAATTTTAAATAAATTATCTGCGTTTACCAACCAATGGAAAGCACACGGAAATGAGCTGATGGCCAAAGCCGAAATACGCTATGGCTTTTTTATCATTTTAACGGTGGATGAAAACCAGGCCAATGTAACAGGTTGCAGCATAGACAGCTCTGTTCGCCTCATTAAAGAAATTGAGCAAACTTATCAGGTCGATTTATTTAACCGCTTTAACATTGCCTATAAAGTTGGCGATGAGGTTATTGTAAATGGAAAAGAAGATTTTGAAACCCTTGTAAACATTAAACAGGTAACTGCTAAAACAATTGTTTTCAACAACATGGTTCAGAATTTACAGGAGCTGGAAAACAAATGGGAAGTTCCTTTTGAAAACAGCTGGCATTCTACTGTATTTGCGCATTTGCTGTAAACAGATTTAAACCCAGGCAATTCTTTGTTCCCATCCAATTCCTGAAGCACACCTGCTTCAGGCCAGGTGTTTCCTGTGCTTTTTTTAAAATGTTTCTCTATTTACAACCACTTCAGAATCGGTTGTTAAACAGCTCCTAAGCGAAAAATTCAACAACTGTCCAAACAATTCGTGCATCAAAAACATTATATTGTAGAATCAAACAAATTTATGGCACGCTGGTTAAAAATTTCGCTCAAAATCATTTTTGTCTTAGTTGTACTAATTGTTATTGTATGGGTTGCAGGCTCTTTATACATTAGCAGAAATAAAAATGCGGTACTCAAATCCGTATTGGAACAGGTTAACAAAAATATTAATGGTCAAATAACAGCTTCCGATATGGAGCCAAGCTTATTAAAAGGCTTTCCTGGCATTTCCGTATCCATTAAAAATGTATTGCTTACCGATAGCCTCATTGCACTACATAAACACAACTTACTAAGAGCAGGCGATATCGATGTTTCTCTAAACATTCTTTCTCTTATTGCCGGAACCACCCGAATTAACCGTATTAGCATTAACAATGCAGATGTTTACCTGTATACAGATAGTACCGGTTACAGCAATACCGCTATTTTCAGAAGTAAAAAACCAGCAGATACCACCGCTAAAGACGGCAAAAAGCCCGATCTGGAAATTAAAAAGATAGACTTTAATCAGGTAAGTTTTGTGGTAGACAACCAGCAGAAACATAAACTTTTCAGCTTTGACATCAAAAGCCTGAAAGGCCGTATCAACTATCCCGATTCGGGTTGGGTGGGTACACTCAAATTAAACACATTTGTAAAGAGCTTTGCTTTTAATACGCGTAAAGGCAGCTTTTTAAAAGATAAATCTTTAAATGGTACGCTTGCTTTTCACTACAATAAAAAAACAGAAATTATTACCGTAGATCCCAACAGGCTTGATATCGGACAAAATCCTTTTGTGATCGGAGCCAAAATAAACCTGGCCGAAAAATCTTCTGCCTTTGCCATTAACATTACTGTAGATAACATTCTTTATAAAGATGTATCCTTGTTACTCGCACCCAATATTTCCTCAAAACTGTTAAAATTCGGCATAAAAAATCCCATCAATATAAAGGGAAACATTATTGATGATGGAACGGGAAAATATTCAGATCCTTTAATACAGGTGAGCATGACCGTTAGAAATAATGTGGTAAGCATTCCTTCGGGAAACCTTACAGATTGTAATTTTGATGGTTACTTTACCAATCAGGATACAACGGGTGGCATTATAGGCGATGAAAATTCGTCCATTAAGTTTTTCAAACTGAATGCACGTTATTATAACGCCCCTATTAAAGTCGATACCTTTCTGGTTAACAATTTATCTGTTCCCATTGC
>JASLGV010000472.1 GCA_030149995.1 Pedobacter sp. | reverse complement strand
CACACAAAAGCTCAGAGGTATCTTTAATCGCTAATATTCTTGATTTACATACGAGTTCGTGCGATATTTCTTGCTTTTCTTCCATTTTAACCAGTTTTAATAACAAGCGTAATTGTTGTATAAAGATATTAAAAACTGGCAAGGTATCCTACAGGGAACCGGTTCCCTGTAAGGAACCCGTGGGGTTAAAAATGTGGGTTCTCCATAATTTTGGATCAAATTTAAAAATGTAAAATATGCGTTTAAAAAACAAAACAGCACTTATTACCGGTGGTACCAGCGGAATAGGTTTGGCAACAGCAAAACTTTTTTTAGAAGAAGGAGCAAGGGTTATCATTGCAGGGCGTCAGGATATAAAAGATTGCAGGGAGCTTGCTGGTTATAAAGCAGATCAATTGTATTTCTTTACCTACGATACAGCTAAGATGAACGAAATTGAAAGATTAAGAAACTTTGTGAAAGATACATTTCAATCTTTAGATATAGCCTTTATCAATGCAGGTGTGGCAAGATTTGGCACAATAGAAAGTATTTCTGAAGATCTTTTTGACGAAGTAATCAACACCAATTTCAAAGGTGTTTTCTTTACTTTACAACAGCTGTCAGGTCTGTTTTCGGCTCATGCCGCTGTTGTGCTAACAGCTTCTTCCGGAATACACAAAGCATATCCGGGTTCGGGCGTTTATTCAGCTTCTAAAGCAGCAGTCAGAAATCTTGCCATCACCCTGAGCAGCGAATGGATTAAGCGTGGAATCCGCATTAACGTGGTTAGTCCCGGATCTACAGATACTGCATTGTTGGGCAAATTGGGTTTAGAAGGAGAGCAGTTACAGGAAATGAAAAATAACCTGATCGCCAACATTCCAAACGGCCGGCTGGTTTTACCCGAAGAAATTGCAAATACTGTTTTATACCTTGTTGCGCCTGGTTCAGAATCGCAAACGGGTACAGAAGTTATTGTTGATGGTGGTGCATTTTTAAAAGTGTAATCCAATGAAAAAAGTCATTTTGGTTTTTATCAAGCTTAAAAAGAATGTTGATCGAAATGCTTTTGAAGCATTTGAACACAAAGTATCTCAGTACAACATCACACTTTCATCCCATAAAAGCTTTAAAGTATTGCGCACAACCGGGATTTTAGGGAGTACAGAAACAGATATTCCTTACGATTATATTGAAATAATAGATGTAACAAGTTTGGAAGCGATGTACGCTACGGTTGAAAACGATGATAAAATAAAAGCTTTTATCGGGGAGGTTGAACAATTTGCAGAAAGTACGCAGTTCCTCGTTACTGAATATCTAATCGATGCGGTTTCTTTATAAGCTAACCGGATTAAAAATAAGTGAGTAGTAATATAAGTCGTTTATATTACTACTTTACAAATATCAGTTTTCCAGATTTACATTTTTTCCTATCTAAGCGGAAAAAAGGCTAAAGTTCAGATTCTGCTTTACCTTGTTTGTTGTTATCAGAAAACAACTGTCTTTTCAAAACTGCAGCACTATTTCTGCGGCTGTTACATTTTCACTCTGATTACTTTGTTACATAAACAAATCAAAAAGCCTTGCTAAGCGTCCGAATATTTCAATAAGTTTTAATCAAATTTTGATATCCGATATTATTTTCTACTTTTGTTTTTAATTAGATTGATTATAAATAGTGGAAATCATCGTTTATTAATTTCTTGTTAACGTGAAAATATTTGTTAACAGGAAGTACTTGTATAAAAAACAAACCGAAGGGCCGGTCAGTTATTGCGCTTCGGGGTATTTTTTTTCTTTTTATGTAAAAGCATTTCCCGCTTTTACTGCTTCAAAAACCCGCTCTCCGTTTTTCCTTCCGAAAAAACCAATACAAATTATACATGCAATTAAAACTCTACTTGAATTTAAAATTCGCTTTACTGGCCATTCCGTTTGTTTTGCTCGGAACCGGCAGTTATGCACAAACACTGAAAGGTAAGGTTACCGATGGGGTAACCGGCGAACCGCTTACTGGTGCTACTGTAAGCATTTTACAGTCAGAACATCATAAATCTGTGCTGCTGGATGGAAGCTACAGTTTTAAAAAACTGAAACCCGGCACTTATACGGTACAGGTTAAATATGTTTCTTACCATACAGAGAACGCAACGGTAACCATAAAAAGGGATGGCGAAATGGTAAAGGATTTTGCTTTAATTCCGTTGATTAATGAACTGTCTGATATAACGATCAGCTCTGCTGCTGCATCTAACGAAAGCCGCTCCCGCAGCATAGAGAAAAATGCCAACCAGCTGGTTAATGTATTCTCGGCCAAAACGATACAGTTATTGCCCGATATTACAGTGGCGAATGTGATGCAGCGCGTACCCGGCATTGTGATAGACCGTAGCAACAATGGCGAAGGCCGCTACCCGGTAATACGGGGAATGGATAAACGTTACAACACTACGCTTGTTAACGGGATTAAAATTCCAAGTCCGGATAATAACAACCGTTATGTGCCGCTTGATCTTTTTCCTGCCGAATTGCTGGAACGTTTAGAAGTGAGTAAATCTTTAACGCCTTCTATGGAAGGTGATGCCATTGGCGGTACCATTAATATGGTGATGAAAGATGCCCCTCAGCAATTGCTGATACAGGCCAATGCATCTGGTGGTTACAGTACCATTTTAAATACACAGCCTTTCCAGGCATTTAATCACCAGGTAATTAATAAAAAATCGCCGGGAGAGATTAACGGGCCTAACTACAGCGCATCGCCAAAAGATTTCCCTGCGGCAAATCTTTCGTACCGGGAACTTAACCATCCGGTTAATAAAACATTTGGCCTGACACTGGGCAACCGTTTTGGAGCCAAAAAACAGTTCGGAGCCATTGTATCGGCCAGCTACCAGGATATTTACCGGGGCACCAATACCAGTTACTTTTTCCCGAATACGCAACCTGGTTTAGAAAATAAACCGGTATTTGCCGATATTTATTTACGTCAGTATTCAACGCAAAACAAGCGCCTCGGTTTGTACAGCAATATGGATTATGTAATCAATGCTAAGAATAAAATTACGTGGTATAACATGTATCTTCGTACAGAAGATCTGCAATCGCGGGCTACCGTAGACTCTGTACGTAACATCAGCTTTACCGGTCCGGGTAATGGCAATGTAAACCTCGAAAACCGCAGTACCTGGCAAATTCAACAGATTTACAACACTACGCTTAAAGGTACACACTACCTGTCAAAACGTTTTGTTGCCGACTGGTCTGCCGTTTACTCTGCTGCTAAAAACGAAATTCCCGATTATGCATCCTTTACTACACAACATGGGGTAAGCACCGATGCCAACGGAAAACAAACGGAAACAACCTACTACCTGAGCAGTATGAGTCGCCGGTGGACACACAACACCGATAAGGATGCGGCCATATATGCCAATTTAACTTTTAGTCCTAAGCAGGTATTTAACCGTAAAACGGAGTTTAAGATCGGAGGATTGTACCGTCATAAAAACCGGGATAATTATTATAACCAGTACGATCTGGTTCCTTCTGTTCCATCGGGCAGTACAAATCAGGCATATACCGATATTTTTAATGCAACGTTTGCTTTTAAAGGCAGTGATGGGGGGAAGAGCGGCGATATCAATGCCAATACCTACAACGTTCAGGAAGACGTTACCGCAGGTTATTTGCAAGGTAAGCTGAATCTTTTACCGAAGCTCGAAGTTTTAGGAGGTTTGCGGGTAGAGCATACCCATAATCATTACGAAACCGTATTGCCCAATACAATTGCTGGTAAGTCGGGCACGATTTATTATACAGATTTATTGCCAAGCGTACAGTTTAAGTATAGCCTAAATGCCGAACAAGCATTGCGCCTGGCTTATTACAAAGCCATATCCAGACCTGGTTATTTTGAAATTGTACCTACGCTGGTTAGTGGCGAATACTACAATGAAGCAGGTAATTACGACCTGAACCGCTCCCGTGCAGATAACCTGGACCTCCGCTACGAATTTTTTCCGGGTGCAGCAGATCAGTTACTGGTGGGTACCTTTTATAAACGCATAACCGATCCGATTGAAGCTGGTCTGGCACAGGTATCGGGTACCAATACCAGCCAGGTGTTAAAGCCGTTTAATTATGGTGCAGCCACCAACTTTGGTGCAGAAATTGCCGCTACGAAATATATTGGTCGTTTTGGTGTATCGGCAAACTATA
>JASLGV010000467.1 GCA_030149995.1 Pedobacter sp. | reverse complement strand
CTGCCCGTTGTTGTGTACATAATTTTTGGTTTTTTCATGCCTTTTCTAATTAAATGATGGTGTTTAATAATGCTGATTAAAAGGTAGTTTTTAAGGATTGGATGTTCTGCCGGGCTTATTCAGCTTAAAATACCTGGCAGTTTTCCAGTCTTGTAAATTCCAGGATAACCAGCCTGTATAATAACGGGCTTTGAAATGTTCGATCCGGGTATTTAACCGTTCTTCTAATTCTTGTTCAGATATATTTACCGAAACATTATCCTGTTTTTTGCCATGGATTGAATATATTTTAGCCTTATTCTGCGCAATAACCGGCAGTGTTTTATCAGATAAAGAAAGCATATAAACCGGGTCTAAAGCAATACGATCTGCATTTGAAAAATTATACTTTACAATAAGCAAATCCCAGTTAACAAAACTTAATATAAGCAGGCTTGCGAACCAGATGTTGCCGTTTACTTTAAATAAGTAAAACAATGTTTTTTGACGGGCAACTTTTACATAAACACTGGCCAGGCCAATGATACAAAGAGTTGCAAATACCAGTACGCCAATTCTTTTATGCGTTAAACCATGAAATTCGATGTAATAAAAATCGCGGATAAAAACAGAAATAATCAGCAACAGGTTTTGAAACATCCAGGTGTAAGCCAGTATTTTGAGCGCTTTATTTTTATGGTAAAAGTTTAGATTTCCTCTAAAGAAACAGAGAATAACCACCATAGCCATTACAATACTGAAAATTAACGCATTGGTACCCTGGTGCAGATCGGCAGAAAAATTACCAGAAGGTTTATAGCTGAACCATAGGGTGCTAATATCAATCAGGTTTACAACGAGCAGCAGCAGATTAAGTCCTGAAAAAGAAACAATACCGGTAATATAAGCCGTTTTTAGGGAGCCCTTATTTATATTTTGAAAAAGATCTGTCCACAAGGCCAGGTATTTTGATTTTTTGCGGGTTCTGATTAACTGTTCGCTGCACTGACTTTCGGCATTTTGGAGAGATTTGTTGTAAAAAGTAATGAGCAAACCACCACTAAATATAATACCAAAGCAAATGTTAAACAAGCGGGGCAGGCTAATGAAATCGAAAATAAAACGGAAGGTATGGGTCATAAAATCTGATATGCTGGTTAAAACCATATTCAGGTAAGTGGAAAATACCTGGTTGGCAAGACTGTAGAGGCAGGTAAAAGAAATGATAATCAGCATGGGTAAGAACATGTATTTGGCAGGTCTTATGAAGGACTGGAATTTAAAATGCCCAACCTGTATCAGAAAGAACCGCCGGATGAGGTTGAAAGGTGCGGTTATGAGTTGCAGACCGGCCGCCCAAAAACCGGTAAAAACAGTTTTGATGTTGGGGTAGTGGTTAAATCCAACAAAGAGCATCAGGCTGATGTAGTAGGTTATGATGCTTAAATCGGTATCGTTTATGACCACCAGCAGGGCTGCCATTAAGTTTAAAAGCCCGTAAATTTTAAAACGTACACCTTTATTTATTTCTTTATTCAGGTAAGTAATGGTTAAAATGAATAAGCTGTAAATAAGCAGGTTAACGGCCAGCCGTTCCTCCCAGAATAAGTAGTTGAACAGAATGCCGCCGAGCAAGGACGATATCAGGAGAAAATTTGGTTTGGTTTTCATGATGTGGGTTTTGAATTTAAGTATCTGTGGATTACTGTTTTGGTTAATTAAAAGTGCTTTGTATTTCAAAGTATATGTTTAAAAAAATATCAGAGCTTTTTGATCATTTTTTCCAATGCATCTATATGTGCTTTGAAGGCGAGCTTTCCCAATTCAGTAATGGAGTAGGTGGTGTTGGTTTTACGACCGATAAAACCTTTGTGTACACATATAAAACCGGCCTGTTCCAGTGTATTTAAGTGCGAGGCTAAATTACCGTCTGTTAATTCGAGCATCTGTTTTAAATCGTTAAAACCAATTTCGGTGTTGACAACCAATACAGACATAACGCCAAGCCGGATGCGGCTGTCGAAAATTTTGTTTAAATCTGCTATTGGGTTTTTCATCGCTCTGGTTTTACGGATGGGTTGCGTAGATATTAATGGCTACCGGTTTTTTTTTCATATTTGAAATACATAATCAGGCCGTACAAGATGTGCAAAACGCCAAAACCAGCAGCCCAGAAGAACAATCCATAGCCGCTGTAAAACATAGAGATTAAACCCAGTACAATTTCGCAGAAGCCGAGGTATCTGATATCGCTGTAGGTATATTTGCTGGCATTAATCAGTGCCAATCCATAAAAGATTAGGCAGGATGGAGCAATTAGGCTATAGGTATGGGGATGTTTTACGAGCAAGGCAATGATAAATAAGCCACCGGCAACGAGTGGGGTGGCAAGGTTAACCAGTAAGGCTTTAGATGTTTTATCCCAGATGGGCAAATTGTTTTTCTGACTTTTTCTATAAGTAAACAAAATGCCGCCTACAATTGCAAACAACAATACAAAAACGGCCAACTTGATGAGGTTGGTCTTTAAATCGGCCTCGCCCTGAATGCCCTC
>JASLGV010000428.1 GCA_030149995.1 Pedobacter sp. | reverse complement strand
TACCAGGCAGGCTTCTTTAATCATTCCCAGTTTACTCATCTTATTGAAGCGGTCCATACCCACTTTCTTGGCCCGGTGATCGAGAATTACAAAAATCCCCTCCATCATCACCACGGCCCCATCTATAATAATCCCAAAGTCGATGGCGCCCATAGAAAGTAAATTGGCCGACATGCCCTTCATCTTTAAACAAATAAAGGCAAACAGCAGGGCTAAAGGAATTACAACGGCTACAATAATGGTTGTACGCCAGTCGGCCATAAACAGGAACACAATAATCGTTACGAAAATAATGCCCTCAGCCATGTTGTGCATAACCGTTTTCGTGGCAAAATTAACCAGGTTTTCACGATCGTAGAACGTATCGATTTTTACATCATCGGGTAGGATAGAGGTATTTAATTCGTAGATTTTTACCTTCAGGTTTTTAATAACCTCGCTGGGATTTTCGCCCTTGCGCATAACTACAATGCCCTCTACAACATCGGGATCCAGGTCTCGTCCAACCTGACCCAAAGGCGGCAGATTGGATTCTGTTACCTCTGCAATGGTTCTGACAAAAATGGGTGTTCCCTTAATGTTATCGACAATGATGTTTTTGATCTCTTCGATGTTATTCAGCAAGCCAATGCCGCGTACCACGTAAGCTTGTCCGCTTTGTTGTATTACATCACCTCCAACATTAATATTGCTTTTTGATACTGCTTCGTATACTTCAAGGGGTGTTACGCCATATTGTACGGCTTTTTGCGGATCGATGGTAATCTGATAAGCTTTGGTTTGACCTCCAAAACTGTTTACATCTGCCACGCCGGGAACCGAGCGGATTTCTCTTTCCACCACCCATTCTTCTAAAGTTTTCAATTCCCTTACCGATTTTTTATTGCTGGTTAAGGTATATCTGAAAATCTCGCCTGTAGGTCCGTAGGGTGGTTGTATTTCTGGTTTAACACCATCGGGTAAATCGGCATCGCTTACATGGTTGTTAATCTGCATACGGGCAAAGGCATTGTCTACCTCATCCTCAAAAGAGACTTTTACAACCGAAAGGCCAAACAGGGAAGAAGAACGGATGCTTGTTTTTTTCTCTGCCGGATTCATGGCAATTTCGAGCGGCCGGGTAACAAATTTTTCAACTTCTTCGGCACTTCTGCCCGGCCATTGTGTAATAATGGTTACCGAGGTATTGGTTACATCCGGAAAAGCATCAATGCTTATTTTCTTGAAACTGATGTATCCACCCAGCAACAATAAAAAAGTCATGAAAAATATAAAGAACTTATTCCTGAGCGAAAAATCAAGAACTCTTTTAATGATCTTGTTCATGTATGTGTATTTAGAAAATAAAAAGAACCAACTATTTTTTTAAGGATTCGTACAGGAACAGCTGACGCGAGGTGATAACCTGATCGCCGGCTTTTAACCCGCTGCTGATGTAGGCTACATCCTCTACGGTTTTGGCAATGGTAATTTCCTGTGCACGAACCTTCGAAGCGCTTTCTTTAACCATTACATAATAGCGGTTGTTGTCGAAAATGGTCGCTGCAGAAGGGATGAATGGCAGGTTCTGACCCGAAGGGGCGTCTATCGAAACTTTGGCAAACATTTGTGGCTTTAACAGATTGCCCGGGTTGTTGATTTTTACCCTGGCCTGCATTACCTTATTTTCCGGATCTATTAAGCTGTAAACTTTATCTATTTTTCCTAAAAATTCCTTATCCGGATAGGAGAGGGTTGTAATTTTTACCGGACTGCCATTCTGAACTTTCGAAATGTCTGATTCGTAAATGTTAATCAGTACGTATACGGTAGAAAGATCGGCAACAGTAAAAAGGCTTTCTGCATTATCGGCCCTGACCTGCATGTTATCGGTCAGGTTTTTTTCTACCACATAACCGCCTATCGGACTGATAATTTCATAACCACGGCTGTTGTTTTTATTGATAGACATAACCGCAGTGGCGCGCTTACTTTCGGCTTCTGCCTTTTCATACTCTGCTTTTGCCTGTTCCAGGTCTTTTTCCGAGGCCAGACCACTCTGATATAAATCCTGGGTTGATTTGAGGGTTCTTTTGGTATTCTTTACGTCTGCTTCAGACGAGATCAGGTCTTTGGCATAACCCGCAATTTCTACACTTCGCATGTTGGCCAATAACTGTCCTTTTTTTACCAGATCGCCCAACTGCACATGTACATCCTGCGTAATGCCACTTACAAACGGAAAGATTTTGACCATCTTGTTTTCATCCGGTGCCACAATACCGGTAAGGTTTAACTGCGAAACAGCGTTGCCGTTTTTAACGGTATCGATCACGAGTTCGCTCAGTAATTTATCGCTCAGCTGAAATTGGGCATCTTTTGCCGGTTCTGTTTGCTTATGTGAGGTACAGGCAGATAAAGAAAATAAGCTTAAAGCTGTTGCAAAGGCCAGAACAGAAATTTTATAATTGTTATACATACTTTTATTTGTTGAAAAATTGGGTACCTGTTACATAGTTCAGCTGCTCCAGCGCACTGATGCGGTTGAGTTGCAACGTGTTCATCTGTATCGTATTGGTTTTATACGATTCGTAGAAATCCAGAAATTCGAGCAGACTGATGTTTCTTTTCTGGTAATTTTTAATAACCTCCTGGATCAGGTGTGTGAAATCTGCTTTAAATTTAGGATCGAAACTGTTATATAGCTTCTCTATTCTAAAGGCCGACTGGTAAGAGTTATCTAAATCACTTTCTATTTCATCCTGTTGTTGTTGCAGGCTGTTTTTGCTGCTTTCTATTGCGATTTTTGCCTGCTTAATGGCGCCCTGATTCCGGTTAAAAAGCGGGATGGGAATGCTTACACCCAAGCCGTTGTAATTACGTACCGTGCTGCCCTGCTTATCAAAGGTTAAGGATACATTTACATCGGGAACAGCCATGGCTTTCTGTAGCTTCAGATTCAGGTTGCTGTAATCAACAGCAGATTTTGCAAGTTTTAAATCGTACCGGTTTACATAAGCCGAATCGAGCAGTGAGCGGTAAGGTACCTGCTCCAGCACGCTTTTCTGTTCCAGGTTTAAGTCGATATTTGATTTTACATATGTGAGTGGATTCGCTTTTATTAAAAGCTTAAACTCGCTTTGTACGTCATCAATATTATCTTTAAGGTCGTTCAGCTCCGCCTGTAAAGAATAA
Organism: Pedobacter sp.; assembly: GCA_030149995.1. GTDB lineage: Bacteria > Bacteroidota > Bacteroidia > Sphingobacteriales > Sphingobacteriaceae > Pedobacter. Next base: position 4,014 of record JASLGV010000428.1, on the reverse strand, counting down.
AGCTGCGACTGGATACGGAGTACTTCATTTTGAGCAATATTACCCTTTTCATACTGTTGTTTAAAAGCAATTAATGTTTTCGATAAGGAATTGATTTCGTTGTGGTATACATCTGCCGATTGTTCGAGGTAATAGATTTTGTAGAAATCGGTTCTCAGCGTATATTTTAAGGTACGCAGCAGATCGAAAAATTCATATTCGGCTTGTTTTACGCCGATTTTTGCCAGGGCAATATTTTTATTTCTTTTTCCGGCAGTTACAAAAAGCTGCGAAATACTGGCATTGTACTGGCCACCATCATGAGTGGTATCAAAAAATCTTTTGGTTTCGGGGTTGTAAAGAATGTTTTCGAATCCAATTTCCGGATTGTTAAACAAGCTGGCAGTTATAATTTCGGCCTTGGCATTGTCTATGTTAAAACGGGCGGCCAGCAGGCTCAGGTTACTTTTTAAAAACTTTTCTTCTGCTTCTTTTATCGTGATGCTTAACGTATCTCTCGCCACTCCCTGTGCGTATGTCCGGTTTTCTTTTAATAAGGGCCCCATACCGAGCACCAATAAAAGTACCGAAACAAATTTTCGACTCATAGTTTTATTTTTTAAACAAAACTATGGCCGCTACATTAGAGATCACTTAATTTGCCATTAGAGCGAGATTAAAAAGTAATTAGAATTCTTTAATGTGTAAGATGTTGATTTTTAATTTGTTGGAAAAAACAGGGTGATGGTCGTTCCTTCGTTCAGCACCGACTGGATATTAATGGTTCCGTTGTGTAAACGGACTACATTATTGGTTAAAGAAAGGCCAATGCCGTAGCCCTGAAATTTCATGGCATTGGAAGCCCGGTAAAAAGGCTGAAAGATTTTGTTCAGGTCTTCTTCGGCAATACCAATTCCCTGATCGCTGATCTGGATCTGAATGCCAGCGTCGCGGTAACTTATTTCACATTGAACAGGCTTGCCGTTCGAAAACTTAAGGGCATTTTTAAGAATGTTGCTGATGGCAATAAAGAGCAGGCGCCTGTTGCCCGATAGCGTACTTTTAGCCGGATCGTCTGGTAAATTGTAACGGATATCAATAGGTTCAATATCTGATTTAATAGAAAGTTCGTCAACAATTTCCCACATCAGCTCGTCTACCCGGATACTCTGAAAATCTTTGTTGTTCAGGTTGGTTTGCATCAGCTCCATCAGGCTGTTGATGATCAGGCTTAAACGCTCTACACTGGTTACAATTTCGCGCAGTGTTGTTTTATACTGTGCCGGGGTACGGTCTTTCATTAAGGTTATTTCAGCCTCACCTAAAATAGAAGTAATCGGCGTACGTAATTCATGCGAAGCATTGGCTACAAACGATTTCTGACTATCGAAAGATTGCTCCATGTGCTCCAGTAACTGGTTAATGGTAAGCGAAAGGGTATCTATTTCATCTGTTTTGGCTTTATCGATGGCCAACCGCATGTGCAAATTGGAAGCCCGGATGCGCTTCAGATTGTCCGTCATTTTTACAATCGGACGCAAAGAAATGTTGGCAAATATGCGACCGATGAAAAAGGTCATGAAGATCGATACCAGAAAAAAGCCCGACATGATCAGGCGAAGTTGCCTCATGTCGTAAAAACCGCGTTCGTCTATGGCCGAAACCACCACAATAAAATTCCCCGAATTGTCTTCATAATATAGACCCGATACTTGCCGGTCGCCCGAGATAAAATGAACTTTTCTGCGGTGAACAATCTGTTCTAAAAAGCTTTTTTTCCAGTTAATGGAGTCACTGGGCAGAAATTTGGATTGTAACTGATCGTCGTATATGCTAATGGATTCCTGAGAGAGCGACTGCGGGAATTTTTTAGTTACCTGCCTGAACATCTTAATCGATAGATTGTCTTCTGCGAAATAAAATTGTGCAGCAATCATCGCCCGCTCATCCAGTTTATTGAAAAATGAATTGGAACGGTTGTGTTCTACAAATACATAAATACCCGTTAATACTATAAAGAGTAAAAAAGCGAACATAAATGTAAATTGCAGCGACAGGGAATTTTTAAATTTCATGGGCGCAATATTACTGGTCTTTTATAACATATCCCATGCCTATAACGGTATGAATAAGCGGCTGCGGATGGCCTTTGTCAATTTTTGAACGCAAGTAATTGATGTAAACATCAATCAGGTTGGTACCTCTGTTAAAAGAAATACCCCATACGGCTTCAGCAATATATATTCTGGATAAAACCCGGTTTTTATTGGCCATTAATACCTCCAGCAAGGTAAATTCTTTGGCCGAAAGGAGAATGGTCTTCCCGTTTCTGGAAACTGTTTTCTTATAACAGTCCATTTCCAGATCGGCAATTTTATATAATGTACCCGGCAATACCATGTCTTTGCGCCTGTTAAGGGCCTTGATGCGTGCCAGCAGTTCTTCAAAATGAAAAGGCTTAGTCAGGTAATCGTCGGCTCCGTTTTCAAGCCCCTGTACTTTATCGTTAACGGTATCTAAAGCAGACAGCATTAAAATGGGCACTTCCTTTTTTACCTGGCGGATGAGTTTACAGATTTCCATCCCATTGATATAGGGAAGTACCACATCCAGTATAATCAGATCGTAATCATTCTCAAGGGCGAGCTTACAGCCCATGTTACCGTCATAAGCGACCGAAACATTGTTCATTTGTTCTTCAAGCCCCTTTTTTATAAAGCCAGAAACCTTTGGTTCGTCTTCAATCAGTAAAATGTTCATGCCGTTTTTTTTCAAATATAAATGCTGCATCAGGTATTTCCCGGTACATTAGAATATTTTAATCTGTTTTGTGGCCATTTAGGCCGTTAAAATTTAAGGTTGCAGCATCTTGGTTTCCCATAAATGCTGCACTCTTGTAAATAAAATTCTTTGGTGAAACCCGGTTTTTTTTAAGCTTAGAAATTCCATACTTCTTGGTTTCAGTAAAAAGCCGCCCCAGTTTAAAGGCCGGGGAATGGGCTTATCTTTAAATTCGTTATCGGCCTGGTGGTATTTAATTTCCAGTATTTCGGGATGATGAATTTCTTCTCCCTGTTCGCTTACCAACGACATTAGTTGTGCCATGCGCGTACTGTTCTGAAAATACCGGTCAGATTCCAAAGTACTTATAAAACGTACATCTCCCTGTATCCGTATCTGCTTTTTTGTAAACGGCCACCAAAATACCAGCGCTGCTTTGTTGTTGTACTGCAATTCAAGTCCCTTTCTGGAAGTCAGAGAGCCTGTAATTAAAAAAGCATCTTCAATCACATCTTTTAAACAAACATACCTGGCGTTGGGATAGCCGTCTATTCCGGTGGTTGAGAGACAGCAGGCGCCAGGTATACCACCTCCGTTCAGTTTTGTTTCTGCTGTGTACCATTCATTAAAAAGCGTAATCGGACTCATTCTCTTTATTATTTTAAAACTACTTACCAACCGGGATTATTCGGTTTGATGTTTGAATTAGACAATATTTCAGCCTGGGGAATGGGAATATAATAATTTTTTGCGCTTGCGGGCAAACTAATAAAGTTAATTTCAACATCCTGTGCACTGCGTTGAATGGGTTTTTCCACTCTTTTCAGGTCAAAATACCGGTGTCCTTCAAAGGGTAGTTCCTTGTAACGTTCCGTTTCAATGGCGGCAAGCAGCTGGTTGCTGCTGCTAAAAGATTCGGGTGTGTAATTTGTAATTCTGGCGGCACGCAAGGTATTCAAATCTTTGGCTGCGGTGCTTAAATCTCCCTTCTTTAAGGCGGCTTCTGCACGTATCAGGTACATCTCGCCGGTTCTGAAAATTTTTACATCATTCCGGTTTTGGGCACCTTCTTCGCCCTTGTATTTGGTTATAATTTCTGGCAGGTTACCTGCATCTGCTAAATCTGCATCGGTTTCAAACCAGCTGCTGTAGCGGATGTCGTGCTCCGCATCATACTGATCCATTAATTTTAAAGATGGTGCAAATAAAATGCGCTCAGCACCAATGTTATAAAAAATATCACCCGGACGCATG
>JASLGV010000409.1 GCA_030149995.1 Pedobacter sp. | reverse complement strand
CCAATGTACTCGATCACATAACCAGTTGGTTTCTTTTGAAGAATAACCACCGTTGGTGTAATCCGGATGCCGAACAAAGTTGTATACTTAAACTGGCTGTCAGCAAGATATGGAAATTTTATGTGTTTTGCAGCATGCCATTTTTTCATTTCCGGCATGGCATCCAGCGGATACTTAATGGGATCGTCGCCATAAGGGGCAATCCCTACCACCGGATAGCCCAGGGTTTTATATTTATTATCCAGCGCAACAATACGATCCTTGTACATAATACAGTACTCACAATTGTTCGACATAAAGACAAGGATAAATCCCTTTACGCCTTTTTGCTGATCCAGGCTGTATAAACGGTCATCAACATTGTTCAGGGCAATATTGCCAACTTTATCGCCAACTTTCAATACGGTCTGTGCCTTTAGCATGCCGGCGCTTATGCTTAAAAGAATAAACAGGGTTAATTTTTTCATGCGTATTAATTTATATAATTGTAATATAGTATAATTAAAGTAGAATATATAAAGGTATGAATCAGTTGGGACTACCTGATTTAACCAATGCTTTCTGGAAAACAGGTAAAGTCAGATCGTCTACAATAACACCCCTGGTTGTAGAAGCGTGTACAAAGAAACCACTATTCAGATAAACCCCTACATGATCTACTTCAGAACCGCCAAAAGAAAAAAACAGCAGATCACCTTCTTTCAGGTTTTCCCAGTTTTTCTTTTTTACAACATTTGCCTGGTCTCTTGATCTTCTTGGCAGCGTAACGCCGTAAATATCACGTTGCAGCAGCAAGGCAAATCCGGAGCAATCGATGCCGCTTTTATCCATTCCACCCAAACGATAGGGTACGCCTGCCCAGCTGGTAATAAACCGGTACAGGGGCTTGCTTTTTAAACCCGCCATTACATCGGCTGCTTTCGCAGCTTTTGTTTCACTTTTAACCGTATGCTTTTTCGATCCGCAGGAAGAGAGCAGCAGAAGGCTCATCGAAACCGCTAAAAAACCATATACAAACGTTTTAAGTGCAGGGGTTTTATTCATAAGTATCGTCTTTAATCGTTTGCTGTTAATTTTATAAAGTTAACAGCTACAGGTATCAGTTCTTTATTAACCGCTGTATTTCATCCAGTTTAAGCAATGCTTCTACTGGAGTTAACGCATTTACATCTAAATTATTGAGTGTATCGCGTATTTTTACCAAAACCGGATCATCTATGGCAAACATCTGCAATTGATATGCCTGGTTCTGTACTTTTTTAATACTGTCTTTAATGCTCTGACCTTCGGTGCGGTCTATTTCCAGTTTCTTCAGAATCTCATTGGCTCTTAAAACCAGTTTCGATGGCATACCGGCCATTTTGGCAACATGTATACCAAAACTGTGTTCGCTGCCACCGGGCACCAGTTTACGCAGGAAAATCACTTTATTAGACATTTCTTTCACCGATACATTGAAATTTTTAATTCGCGGCATACTGGCCGATAATTCGTTCAATTCATGGTAGTGCGTAGCAAACAGGGTTTTGGGTCTCGATGTTGGATGCTGATGCAGAAATTCGGCAATGGCCCAGGCAATGGAAATACCATCATAAGTGCTCGTTCCACGTCCAATTTCATCAAGCAGAATTAAGCTGTCGTCTGAAATGTTGTTGAGGATGCTGGCGGTTTCATTCATTTCAACCATGAATGTACTCTCGCCCGATGATAAATTATCGGATGCCCCCACACGGGTAAAAATCTTATCCACCAAACCAACTTCGGCATCTTTAGCCGGTACAAAACAGCCCATTTGTGCCATCAGCACAATTAATCCGGTTTGTCTGAGAATGGCCGATTTACCGGCCATATTGGGTCCGGTAATGATGATGATCTGTTGGCTTTCTGTATCGAGATACACATCGTTGGTGATGTACTCCTCGCCCACCGGTAGTTGTTTTTCAATAACCGGGTGCCGGCCGCCTTTAATATCAAGTACCTTTGTTTTGCTCATCTTTGGCATTACATAATGGTTCTTAATGGCCAGCTGGGCAAAGCAAAGTAAACAATCGAGCTGTGCAATCAGGTATGCGTTGAGCTGTACCGGCTTAATATAACCGGCCGTTTCCTGCATCAGTTCATTATACAAACGCACTTCAATGTGCTGAATTTTTTCTTCGGCCCCCAAAATCTGTTCTTCATACTCCTTTAATTCGGGCGTAATATAACGCTCGGCATTAACCAGGGTCTGTTTCCTTATCCAGGATTCCGGAACCTTATCTTTGTGTGTATGTGTTACTTCCAGGTAATACCCAAACACATTGTTGAAGGCTATTTTAAGAGATGGAATACCCGTGGCCTCGGCTTCCCTTTTCTGAATTTGCACCAGGTAATCTTTTCCGCCAAAAGCAATTTTACGCAGGCGGTCCAGCTCTTCGTCTATTCCATCGGCAATTACATTCCCTTTAATCAGCAAAGCTGGCGGGTCTGGCTGCAACATGCGCTCAATTTTTTCGCGTATTTGCAAACATGGGTTAAGCTGCTCGGCAACTTTAACCAGAAAAGGATTTTTTGAATCGAGCGCCAGCTTTTTAACAGACTCAATATGATTTAAAGCCTTTTTAAGCTGTAGAAGCTCTCTCGGACCTACACGCTGAAGACCAACTTTAGAAATAAGCCTTTCCAGATCGCCGATCTGCTTGATATGGGTTAAAAATTCTTCCTGCAAAGCCGGGTTTTTCACAAAAAAATCGACCATACCCAGGCGTTCCTGAATTGGTTTCAGCTCTTTGAGAGGCATTACGATCCACTTTTGCAGCAAACGTGCGCCCATAGGGGTAGATGTCTGGTCGAGTACATCAAACAAGGTAACGGCATGATCGTTTGCCGAACTCAGCAGCTCGAGGTTCCGGATGGTAAACCGGTCGAGCCACATGTATTTATCTTCTTCAATACGGGTTATAGAAGCAATGTGCTGTAAATTACGGTGCTCGGTATCGCCCAGGTATTGCAGTACAACGCCCGCAGCAACAATGCCGCTCTGCAAACGTTCAATACCAAATCCTTTTAAGGAAGTCACTTCAAAGTGTTTGGTTAAAATCTCATGGCCAAAATCGTAGGTAAAAGGCCATTCGTCCAGCCCAAAGGTATAAAAACGGTCTCCGAACTGTTCTGTAAAAAGCTGTTTTTTAGACTTCTGCAAAATCACTTCGGTAGGCTTAAAGCCTTGCAATAATTTATCTATGTAATCGGCATTTCCCTGTGCTACTAAAAACTCGCCGGTTGAGATGTCTAAAAAAGAAACGCCCACCTGTGTTTTATCAAAATATACAGCTGCCAGGTAGTTGTTGCTTTTCTGGTTAAGGATATTATCGCCGTAGGCAACACCCGGCGTAACCAGCTCGGTAACACCACGCTTAACGATGGTTTTAGTGGTTTTTGGATCTTCCAGCTGATCGCAAATCGCTACCCGCTGACCGGCACGTACCAGTTTTGATAAATAATTATCAAGCGAATGATGCGGAAAACCGGCCAGTTCCAGCGCCCCCCCATTCGGGCCTGTACCGCGGCGTGTTAATACGATTCCAAGTATCTGCGCTGTTTTTACGGCATCTTCGCCAAAGGTTTCATAAAAATCACCTACTCTAAACAATAACAATGCACCCGGATACTTTGCCTTAATGGCATTGTATTGCTGCATCAACGGGGTTTCCTTATTCGTATCTTTAGCCAAAACTGAAATTAATTTACAAAAGCCATAAAGATAGCAGGAATACGCGTTGTAAAGCAGTTTTGTTGAAAAAATTGAAGATTGTGGAAGAAAGCATTTCTTTAAATGCCGGCCTTTACCGGCCTTTAAAGAAAAATACGCTTTTCGGCTTTCCCTTCAAAGCCCTGTTGGCCAGGAGTCTTTAACGGGTAATTGTTTCTTTAGACACAAACAGTGTATCCAGCGCAGCCTGCATCTCTTCTTTTTCTTCTGCCTCCAGCTCTACTATGCCTTCCAGCATATTCAAAAATGTATCTGCCTGGTCTGCCCGAAGCATCCGGTCTAAAAAAAGCAGAAACATTTTCTTCTGCTCGGTATTAAGTCCGCTAAAAAGTTTGGGTTGTACTTCGTATAATACTTTTACAAGCTGGGTAAGTAGCGGTTTACATTGCTTTTCTTCCATCAAACTGGCGTACCGCGGAAAAACAGCCTGCTCTTCAAAAGCATCGATCAGCTTTCCGGCATATTCCTTTAAAAAGGGCTTTCTCTTTTTCCTTAAGTATTCATTTAATTCTTTGATCAGAAAACGGTAAGCTACAGAGGATTTTGCTTTGCCAAAAAGAATGGTTTGTGCTCCATTTGCCAGACTGTTAAAATCGAGCTCCCTGAAAAAATCACTTTCAATATACACGCTGTGAAAGTAATCATCGCTCTTTTTATTCAGGGTTGTATAATCCTTATACACCTCTTCCCCACCGGCAAGAAAATAATATTTTGAGAGTTCCTTATGCAGGTTTTCGTGCCATTGAATGTATTTAACTCTGAAAAGGATTTTTGTTTCGGGTTCAATCAGTTCAAATTGCTCCTTTTCGCGGATATTACCCGAAAAACCGAGTGGTTTTCCATTTATCCATATCTGGTAATTTTTATGGCTGTTAAGCTCCAT
>JASLGV010000360.1 GCA_030149995.1 Pedobacter sp. | reverse complement strand
TCCCAGTCTGCAAAAATACGTGCTTTAAGTTCTTCTACAGCACATTTTTTTAAATTTGCTGCAACTTGATAAATTTTTTGAACCGGAAGGTCAGAATCATCTGTTTCAAGAAAGAACCGATCGGTTTTTGCAACCAGGCTGGCAAGTGGCGAATTTGTTTTTAAAAGGGAAGCACCCAGGGATAAAAAAAAGCCTTTATTAATTAACTGCATGCCTAATTCGGCATTTTTATTGAATCCGTGAATAACCATTGGCACCTGTACTTTTAGGCGTTCCTTTATTTCAAGCAGTTCGCCGAAAGCCTTTACGCAGTGTAGAACAAGGGGTTTTTTGAGTTGCTCTGCCAGCAGAATTTGTTTTTCAAGAATTGTAATCTGGCTGGATATGTTTTCTCCTTTTAGCTTATCGAGGCCACATTCGCCTATTAATTTTACATTTGGTTGCAAGGCTGCGGTTTGCAACCGTTCTAATTGCGGTTCTAATTTTTCGAGCGTTGCATACCAGGGATGCAAGCCAACGGAAATAAGACGTGCCTGAGGCAGGGCAGGTTGTAACGGAGCGGTAAGGGTAAAGCTTTCTACAGCTGTTACTTCTTCTGATGGATTTGCCTGATGGGTATGAATGTTTAAGAAATGCATGCCTAACCTGTTTCTGCTCAAAGATATACCTTTAAATATAATGTCGTTACTTTGTAAAGAATTTACCGTTGTTAAATAACATATTATTTAACGTGTTATTTTTATAAAGTTTATATTAGAAAAATGAAGAAGATCCTTATTTTATTATCAATTGTTTTAACCTCTGCGGTTGCCTTTAGTCAGGAAAAAGCAGCGGTTCATATTTATAATCCGCAGGCCAATGCCAAGGCAGATCTGGCCCAGGCGGTTGCAAAGGCTGCCAAAGCAAATAAACACGTATTGGTGCAGGTTGGCGGCAACTGGTGCGGCTGGTGCATTGCTTTCCATAACCTGGTAGACTCAACAGCTACTTTAAAGAAATATATCAACGATAATTTTGAAACTGTTTTGGTTAATTACAGCCCTGAAAATAAGAACGAAGCAGTATTGGCCGATTTAGGTTATCCGCAACGCTTTGGCTTTCCTGTATTTTTAATTTTAGATGGTAAAGGTAAAGTGTTGCACATTGAAAATTCTGCTTACCTGGAAACAGATGAGGTTGGTGCCAATGGAAAGAAAAAAGTAGGTCATGATGTGAAGAAAATCACGGCCTTCTTAAAAGGCTGGACCGTTACTGCAGTCAGTCCCGAAACATATAAAGCAAAAAAGGCATAACTACACATAGTGTTGTAAAAAATGCCGGTTGTATATACAACCGGCATTTTTTGTTTAATCTCCCTGCTCCTCTTCCAAATTGTCAAGATCCAGTTCGTAGGATGGCTTTGAGGCCCTGTCTGCCTGTTCCAGCTGCTCTTTATCGTGTTCTATGCTGCTGCTATCCCCACTTATTTCCTTTATGTTTTCAACATCGTCTGTTTTACGCAAAGCGTCTTCCGGATCGTTTGCGTAGTTATCTTCTTCTGGATTTATCATCGGTTTAATGTTTACTTAAACAATCAATTTTGAAGCAAATTGTTTTATAAAATTGATAAAAACCGGTTTGCAGTATCCGTGCATAAGCAAAAAGTGCCAGATTTTGGGTCTGGCACTTCTCTGTTTTAAAGTTTTTAAAAATAAGGATTATTGTCCATCGCCAAATTTATAGAAAGGCGCCACACTCACAGGCAATTTACCGGTTGCCGTTAGGCGGTTTTTGATCACCGCAGCCGCAGCTTTTTGCATATAATCTTCTTTTTGATAAGCAACAATCAATCCCTTACTTTTTTCCAGTCCTGGTAAATCTGCCAGGTTATAAGGATTGGCAAACAGTGAAAATACTGTATTTCTGCCTGCCAGATCTTTTATAAAGTTTTTAACACCTGCATTGAGCGGCATGTTGCTTCCTGGTCTCGAACGGCTGTCGTGTATGCCAACAATGATCTGATCAAAAGCTGCAATTTCTCGTGCTATGTTTGAGATCTGGGTTGGATTGGCATCCTTATCCAATACGTAATATACGGAGTTGTAAAATCCTTTAGATATTTCTTTCTGGAAAGTGGTAACACCGCTGGTTCCAATGCTGATAATTGCTGTTCTCCTAATAGGAATCATATTTTTGATGTAATCTTTCCCTCTTAGCGTGGTAACAGCAGCATTGGCCAGTTCCTGAACCAGAGCATTGCTTGCCTGACGGTTTACATCGGCAACTACATTTTGTGTGGCAACTGTATCCCGGTTATAAAGTCCGGTCCAGTACTTGGCCGTTAAGATTTTACGAACACTCTGGTCGATTACTTTCATGTCGATGCGATCTTGTCTTACAGCTTTACGAACCAGTTTAATGGCACGGTCGCTGTTTTCAGAGAGTTCAATAATGTCATTTCCCGCCATTATCGCCATTAAATCAGCTTCTCCATCTTTGAAATATTTAACCACGCCTTTCATATCCATGGCGTCGGTCATAATTAAACCTTTAAAATTGAGTTTGTTTTTTAAAATATCGGTAACAATGGCTTTCGATAACGTTGAAGGTAAATTTGGCGTGTTATCTAAAGAAGGGATATTCATGTGGGCTACCATAACACCCGAAGCACCTTGTTTAATCAGTTCTTTAAAAGGATACATTTCGAGTGTGTCGAGTCTGGTTTCGTTAAAGTTAAGTTGTGGAAGATCATAGTGAGAATCCACATCGGTATCTCCGTGGCCCGGAAAATGTTTTAAGGTGGTAATTAAACCACCATCCTGCATGCCTTTCATATAGGCGCCGGTTTTGTTGGCCACATTGTACTTATTTTCGCCAAAAGAGCGGTAATTGATTACCGGATTTTTAGGATTGTTGTTTACATCTGCATCTGGGGCCAGGTTCATCTGCATGCCAATGCGTTTATAATCTTTGGCCACTTCAAGCCCCATTTTATAGATCAGGTCTTTATTCTGTATGGCACCTAAAGTCATTTGGTATGGATAAGAAATGGTACTGTCTAAACGCATACCCAGTCCCCATTCACCATCAGACGAAATCAGTAAAGGCACTTTGCTAACTTTTTGATAGGCATTGGTAAGGGCAGCTTGTCTGCCAGGACCACCCTGAAAAAATACAACACCACCCAGTTGTTCTTTTTTGATAACCATCCCTACAGAATCTGAGTATTTTTTTCCCAGATTGGTGTGTGCGCGTACAAAGAACATTTGAGCGATCCGTTCTTTACGGTTAAGGGTTTTAAATACCGAATCTACCCATTTAGGTTGTCTGGCTAATAATTCTAAGTATGTTTTTTGTTGTGCATTGGCCGAAAAAAGGCCCGAGATCAATAGAATTAGAGGTAATAATGTTTTTTTCACGTGTGTTTTGTTGTTTCCTGTTGCGCTAAATTAGTAATCAAAAGCCGAATTAAATAACAACGTGCTTAAGTAATTGATTTGATACAATATAAAATATGGTTTGAAGATCTTTATTCCGGAACGGTAGAGGTTTATCAGCTGTTTTTGATAAAAAATAAAACCACCTGCCGGGTAGAGCAGTTGTTGATATAAGGCGCTTTTACATTTAAATCAAAAAAGTATGAAAACCGTAATCACACCTAAAAACAATCAGACAACCCAGGGTAGTCCGATTGCAGACAGAACCAATCACAATCTTAAAGCCGATAAAAAGCAGAATGGCATAACCAATGGGGGAGGCCAGCGTTCGGATCAAACTTCCAATAAGGATAATGCCCGTAAACGGGAGCATAAAAATTAAATAAGAAAGAGGGGAAACCCTCTTTCTTTGTTGTTCTTAAAGTGTTATTTCGCGTCAGTTAACTTTAAATGTAAAATGGGGTAGTCTTTACCACTGCCATCTTTTTCAGATCTACCGGTGATTTCAAATCCCATTTTAAGATAAAAACCAACCGCTTGTGGATTTTGCTCGTTTACATCCACCCGTGTGGTACCTTTTTCCTGTACCGCGAAATTTAACAGGAACTTTCCGGCACCTTTACCTCTCTGACTATCGTCGATAAAAAGCATTTCAAGGCTTTCTTCGTGTAAAGACATAAAACCTACCGGTTCATTTAATCGGGTATCCAGACAAAGGTAGGCCTCCAGCTGCGGTAAAAATTGGGTGGGAATGGCTTCCTTAAAATAATTGAAATCTTCTTCTTTCAGAAAATGATGAGTAGCAAGCACAGCAGATGCCCATATTTTCATTATAACGGGATAATCGGCGGTTGTGGCTTTTGTAATCTTATACGACATATCTGATGTTTTGTAAAGCAAGCAAAAATATTAAAAGTTAATATTCCGGATCCCTAAAAATTACCGGTTAAATACCTTGCCGATCGATTTAACCTTGCGGAGACTTATTTCAGCGAATATTTTAAACGTAATTCGGAAGAAAAATATCAGGATTTTGTACTGAATTCGAAATTACGTATTGCCAGATCGCGTGCCATGTTTACAGACACTCCTATACCGCAAATAGCGATCAGCTTGGGTTTTACCGATAGCAGTCATCTCAACAGAATGATGAAAAAGAACTTTGGAAAAGGGAGGCGGGAGCTCAGAAAGGAAATACTGTAAGATTTGCATCCAAAATATATGCCCGTTAACTATGAGGTAATTAAGGCATGGTTTGTGCTGTTTAATAGATCGTTAAATGAGGGTATTCAATAAAGTTGTTGAATAAAGGTGTTTTGAATTGTATTTTTGTAAATCATCCATAATGAACAGCCATGAATAAGCGGGAATTTAAAGACAATATATACAGCGAATTGTCGAAAGTTGCAAAAGCAATGGGAAACCCTGTTCGGTTAGAGATTATTGATCTTTTGGCACAGGGACCGTTTTCTGTCGAACAAATAGCTTTCAATATTAACCAGTCTG
>JASLGV010000357.1 GCA_030149995.1 Pedobacter sp. | reverse complement strand
ATTTGGATATTGTCTGCTCAGCGACAACCAGATATAAGCATATTGTTATTATACCTGCCAGTAATTTTTATTAACAGATGGGTTTGTAATCTGTTTAATAGTAGCCATGTGTATGGTAAAATACAGATGGTTCTTGTATAGTCAAATTGATCACATTTATAAGATGAAAAGAATCCTGCTTCCTGTACTACTTTTAATCAATCTGTTTGCGTTCGCACAAAGTAATTTAAGCCCTGAACGTGTATATCCTGGACTTTTTGAACAGGTGCAGCTGGCAGGTGTCTATCCGGATGGAAAAACCTTTGTGGATGCACAACCCAAAAGAAATGCAGCAGAAATTATGAAAGCATACAATGCAGAAAAAGACAAGGCAGACTTTAATCTTAAAGAATTTGTTACCCAGAATTTTACGGCACCTGAAAATCACCATACTTTATATGTCTCAGATATTTCTGCAGGTATTGAGAAACACCTCGATACCTTATGGACCGTTCTTAAAAGAAACCCTGATACCGTTTCTACTTATGGCAGTTCGTTAATTCCTTTGCCAAATGCTTACATCGTTCCAGGTGGACGGTTCAGAGAAATTTATTACTGGGACTCGTATTTTACCATGCTGGGTTTAAAAGAGGCAGGAAAAACGGGCATAATCAAAAATATGGTTGATAATTTTGCCTGGCTCATTAAAAATTATGGAATTATCCCCAATGGAAACAGAACTTATTATCTAACCAGATCGCAGCCACCATTTTTTTCTTTAATGGTTCAACTGCTTGCTGCAAGTGATCCTGAAGTTAAGATAAGCGATTATCGAGAAGCCCTTGAAAAAGAATATCAGTTCTGGATGAATGGGGAAGAAGGTCTGGCAGCTGGAAAGGCCGCCCACCATGTGGTCAAGCTAAAAGATGAAACGATCTTAAACCGTTATTATGATGAAGGTATTTCACCGCGTCCGGAATCGTATGCAGAAGATGTAAAGGCAGCCGAAAAAACAGCACAGGCCAAACCAGATTTTTACAGAAACGTGCGGGCAGCAGCAGAATCTGGCTGGGACTTTAGTACCAGGTGGTTTGCTGATGGAAAAACTTTCGGGCAAATCATCACAACCGATATTATTCCGGTTGATTTAAATGCGTTGTTGTATAATTTGGAAAATGTACTTTCTGAAGCATATAAAGAGCAGGGAAATCAGCAGCAATATAAGTTCTATTCGGCGAAAGCCGCAAAACGCAAGGTTGCAATTCTTAAGTATTGCTGGAATCCGGATGTAAAGTTCTTTACAGATTATAACTGGAAAAAACAGCAAACCTCTAAGCAATTAACGATTGCAGCAACCTCACCGTTATTTTTTAAACTGGCTACACCAGCACAGGCTGCTTCTGTAGCAGAACGCGTAAAATCAAGTTTCCTGAAAGAAGGCGGACTTTTAACAACGCTTACCGAATCGGGCCAGCAATGGGACAAACCCAATGCCTGGGCACCGTTGCAATGGATCAGTATTTCAGGTCTTGAAAAATATGGGTATCAGTCTTTGGCCAATGAAATTTCCAGCCGCTGGGTTCATTTAAATGTAGAAGTATTTAAACAAACCGGAAAGCTGATGGAAAAATATGATGCATCCGCACCAAAACGCCTGGGTGGAGGAGGTGAATATCCACTACAGGACGGTTTTGGATGGACGAATGGCGTTTTGCTCAAGCTTCTTAGAACCAAAGCAAATTAAATGCTGGTGTTGGTTTACAGCTTCCTGTTTATTAAGCCGTCAGTTTTCTGCGGTTTTCAATAGACAGGATGCCGTTTCCTTCAATAAGAAAACAAATCAGGGCAGCCAGTACGGCGAGCGAAAACCAGAACTCTGAATATGGGCGAAAAATATTATTGGATAAATTGACAAAAAAAACGGCTCCAATCAGAACAGGCAGGTTAAGCAGGGAGAATAACCTGGTATGGGTGCCCAGTGCGATGGCCAGTCCGCCAATTAAGTGTAAAACGATGATGGCATGAGCCAATATACTAATGGAAACAGCCGTGCCCAGCATGGCACCCCGCATTAAAGCATTAAATGCTTCCATGTTCAGTGCAAAGGCGATGCCTTTCCAGATTAATACAATGCCCAACAGGATTCTGAAATAGTCTAACCATTTTGGATGATGTTCATCACCCCAGTTTTGAATTTTCTTAAGTAAGCTCATAATCTTATTATTTTGGTTAGCTTAAGTTACGAAAATTTAGATACAAATAAAAAAGCATCCGCATGATAAAATGTTCGCTTTCATGATCTTATTCGCTTTCATGTTCAGACAAAACACTGGTGTGTAATAATTATAGGCGTAAGGAATACTATCCGGTCAGGTGTTGTTATATTTTATAAGAAGATTAGGAAAGGAATGCGCTGTTGCTTATTTTTTCTTGCGCGGATTGTTCTCTTTATAGGTTTCGTTCTTTTCATAAAGAGCAATAACCTTTTTTTGTGTTTCGATCATGTCTCCCAAATCCTTCAGCTTTTGATTTTTGGCTTCCAGTTCCGTTTGAAGATCGATGAGTTGTTTTTGCAAACTGTTGGTTTGTTGTCCGAGCATGCTTTTGATAGGCTCGTCATCAAAATAATAGAGAAAAAGATTGGTGTCGAACAACTGGGAGAATCTAATCATCTTATCTATATCAATAGATTTACGTTTGTAGATGTTAAATAGAGTCGATTCGCTTACACTTATAAATTCGGCTACTGCACGTACTTTAAGGCCCCTTTCATGGACCATATTATAGATTATTTTGCCGATATCCACACTCATATACAAATCTGTAAAAATGAAATCGCATTTAATTCAACAATAACTTCAATATAATTGTAGTTTATCTATCAAAAAATTATAGATATTCAATAATGTTTTGTACTATTGCACTGTAGTTAAAACAAAAGATTAAATATTAGGTGTTAAGAATGAGGTAAATAAGTTTTTAGGAAGTGAAAAAATAAATATAATCAGGCCATTTGCCTGCTTATTAATTTACGAGCCTTGCAGTAGAAATCTGGTAAATTTTAATCGTGCATGCGTAAGTAAAGTGTTCAAGCCCTATATTCGTAAAATAGGGCTGTCACTTGCTTATGTTTATCTGTACGAGAGTCGTTCTGTAAGAACGATGAAGCTGATCCGAAGGGTTAGGCGGGCCCACCAGAGCCCCTACTGCAGTTAGATGAAAGTGTTCAGCCCTTTTACGTCTGAATGCCATCTTGCTAAGGTTCGTGTTACATAAATACGAACAATGAAAAAACAATTTCTAACCATTTTCAGGTTTTCAATTAAAGCAGTCATCTTACCTGATAAGCTGTTTATTCAATGTTATAAATTTCGATTGGATTCGGTACAACAGCCGGGTGAGCCGTTTTACATCTGGAAGGCTACAAGTTGAAACAGATCTTGTTAAAGCCGGAAACCTCCTTAGTTAATGATTAATACTTCCGGTTTCCGTGCTTTAACTTTTTTCTTTGGGCAAAATGCAGAAAGGATTATTGCTGCCACTCATTATTCTTCGTGGTGTTTTACTTATCCATCAACAAATTTACCAGTTCCTTTAATTCTTCTATTTCCTGTTCAAGTTTTAAAACCCGGTTTTCCAATGCTTCATTCTGCTGTAAAAAGGGTGCAGGTATCTGTTCTGGTTCTGCTTGTTGCGCCGCCTGTTCGCCCAGTAAATGAACAAAGCGTGCTTCTTTTTGTCCTGGTTTCTTTTCCAGTTGTCTTACAAATGGCGGGTCTGTTTCGGCCAGCTTGGTCAACTGCTCAATAACTTCTTCAATATGCTCAAATTCATATAACCGGCCCGAATTGCTGTTGATTTCTCCGGGTGTTAAAGGACCGCGGAGCAGTAAAAGACTAATAATCGCCAACTCTGATGGCAGAAGCGGATAAGCAATAGCCAGGTTATGTTTATATTTTGTTGCGCGGCTCGAACCGCCAGTTGCAGTAGAAATCAACCCTTTTATCTTAAGCTGATTAAGTGCCAGCGTTATGGTTTCTTCGTCGTAGTTGACCACCGGATTGCGTGCGCTTTTTTGATTGCAGGCTGCAGTAAGTCCGTTTAAGGTCATGGGGTAGTAATCAGGCGTGGTACGGCTTTTTTCTATGAGGGCACCCAGTACCCTTTGTTCTTCGAAACTTAAATCTGGCAGTGGCTTTACATTTTCCATCGAAACTGAATTATTTAAATTATAAAGAAGGATTATATCGCGATAAGTATTGTGGATCTAATGCTTCT
The DNA here is from genome assembly GCA_030149995.1 of Pedobacter sp. Taxonomy (GTDB): domain Bacteria; phylum Bacteroidota; class Bacteroidia; order Sphingobacteriales; family Sphingobacteriaceae; genus Pedobacter. Next base: position 1,654 of record JASLGV010000357.1, on the reverse strand, counting down.
GGCAATAAAAATAGAAATAGAAAGCACATTATTAAAATTATTTTACGGATAGATCCGCTTAGGTTCAGGCATTTTTTTACAATTTTCAAGCATATTGCCATCAAGAAGGCTTGATTATGCATTACAGATTTGCATAACTTTGAAACCGATAAAATTAAATCACATGATAGCTGCAAAAGGATATGCTGTACACAGCAAAACAGATAAATTGGCTCCCTGGAATTTTGAAAGAAGAAGCGTGGGACCTAAAGATGTATTAATCGAAATTTTATACAGTGGTATTTGCCACTCCGATATTCACCAGGTAAGAAGTGAATGGGGGCCGGCAAAATATCCGATGGTACCGGGTCACGAAATTGTAGGGCGCATTACCGAAGTAGGGGCTGAAGTAAGCCGTTTTAAAGTAGGTGATCTTGCAGGGATCGGCTGTATGGTAGACAGCTGTAAAGAATGTCCAACTTGTCAGGGCGGATTGGAACAATTTTGCGAGCGTGGAGAAACCGTATGGACTTATAACAGTATTGAGCGCGACAAGATAACGCCAACTTATGGTGGTTATTCAAATAAGATTGTTTGTACAGAAGCTTTTGTGGTAAAAGTTTCAGATAAACTTCCGCTTAGCGGTGTTGCACCGTTATTGTGTGCCGGTATTACAACCTACTCGCCAATAAAGAGATGGGGTATCTCAAAAGGACATAAAGTGGCTGTTCTTGGTTTGGGAGGTTTAGGCCACATGGCGGTAAAATTTGCTGTGGCATTTGGTGCAGAGGTTACGGTATTGAGTACTTCCCCTTCGAAAGAGGCCGATGCGCTTGCTTTAGGTGCACATAATTTTTGTGTAACCAAAGATCCGGAGCAGGTTAAGAAATACACCAGACATTTTGATTTCATTATTGACACGGTATCAGCTCCGCACGATTATGAAGCTTATTTTAAATTGTTAAATGTTAATGGCATACATATTTGTGTAGGTATGCCGGCAGAGCCTCTTAAGTTTCCTGGTTCGGCCTTAATGGGGGCAAACCGTGCGCTTACGGCTTCGAGTATTGGCGGGATCGAAGAAACACAAGAGATGCTTGATTACTGCGCCGAAAATAACATTATTTCGGATGTAGAAATTATTCCGATTGATTATGTAAATGAAGCATATGAAAGGGTACTGAGCAGTGATGTAAAGTATCGTTTTGTAATTGACATGCAAACAATTTAATCAGACAGCAGCTATTTATTTTTTGTAAAAGTATAGTTGTGTAAAAAAGTAAAGAAGCGATCCGTACGGGTTGCTTCTTTTTTTATAAGACATGGCTTGAAAAAGGGGGTAAAAAGAATTTTATTTTGATAATATTTCCACTTTTTCATGTGTTCAAAAGATCGTTTCGTGTAAAAAAATATATTGACTCAAAAATTCTGTTAATTGTTTGGAGTCTTATATTGTACAGAAATAGAGTGTTTTGTGGCTTTTTTTTAATGAAATTTAACGTGTTGTTAAGTCGTTTTTAGGTAGGGAGTAAGGGTTTCATCACATTTTTTGATTAATGGATTTTTTTCTCTTTAATTTTCATTGATCTAAAAAATACAGGGGTTATTTGTAGGTGTTTTTTAATGAACATTTGTCTTTTAAATCTGTATTAGATCCCTTACAAGTTAGTTTTAT
>JASLGV010000301.1 GCA_030149995.1 Pedobacter sp. | reverse complement strand
ATTTGGCAACCAGTTTTGCACTGAGCGTTTTAGCCACGCCGGGTACGCCTTCAAGCAGGATATGACCATCGGCCAGTAAGCCGGCAATTAAGAAATCAACCGTATCCCGCTGGCCTACGATTACGCTGCCCAACGCTGTTCTGATTTCTGTTATGGCCGCACTGAGTTGGCTTAAATCGGTACGCTGATTAAAAATTTCCTCTTCCATATGATGAATCTTGTTTGTAAAATTGTTCGATTAACTTATTCAGTTCAATAAGCTGCTGATCGCTTACCATCTGTCCCTTTTTTATTTGTTTTATCGAGGTTAACAAAGCCTCTATAACCGGTGCCGCTTCTGAAAGATTACTTAATGAATCTTTAAAAGAGTCGTCGAGTTCTACTGTTTTCAGTCTATATTTAGTACGTATGTACTCCAGCAAATAACTGATCTTTTTCTCAGCAATGTTGCGGTTATCTCTTTTTTGATAATAAACGCGTCCAACCACTTCCACAAACTCTACCGATGTATTTTTTAAAGGCTCTGTTTCAGGAATAATGCGCTGCCGCCTTTTTATTTCAAATAAAACAAAAGCCAGTAAACCGAAAATAGAAACATAGTAAGCCCATTTAAGTGGTTCGTTGTTAAAAATAACCCTTAAAGGCGAGCGGTCTTCTGTTTTGGGTCTGCTAAAGTATTCGTCCCATAAAAAAGTTTCTGCATCCGGCAGGTAAGAGAGGGCTTTGGATGCATAATCTGAACCCCAGGTTTTTAAAAGGCTGTAATTGGTTAAAAGTAGTGGATTAGGCATTATGTATAAGGCACCTTTCCCAAATTTATACTGTATAAAATTCACTTTCTTTTGCTCAGAAAGCCCCAGTACAATGGCTTTTCCTGTATCAATTTTATTAAAATATTGTTGGGCCAGCCCCTGATTAAAATAGTAATATCCACCTTTCTTCTGCAACTGTGGATTCGTAAATTTTATACCTTGCTGAATGTTTTTACTGAGCTTAAAATTCTGGGTACTATTTATTTTTAAGGTATCGGCAAGCACCCCACTGATCTCAGCAGCGGCAATAAAAATATGATTGCCCTTTTCCATATACTTAACCATTTCCGCATAATCAGATCGGTCTACACGGATGTCAGACCCGATTATAAAATAGTTTGATTTTCCAGAGGCATTTTCTTTCAGGGTATTGTAAATTGGTTTATTTGTCTTTTTAACTTTAGCAGCCGGAAACAAATCGTGCAAACGTGTATACAAAAGATAAGTTCCAAATGGAATTTTATCTTCAGTCAGGTAAGTAGCATTCCAGTTTGTTGGTTTGGGCTTCAAAAGCTGCACCGTTAAATAAACAAGAACCAGGGTAGCTGTTGCAATTAAATACTTATTAAATCCCTTCATCTGCTTACCGGTTAAATTTTTGAAAGGATTGATTAATATTTTCGAAAATCCGGCTGTCGATAAAAAAATCACCGTACCACACGTATTCGAATTGCTGTGTCAGGAGGCCAAACGCTGCCTGTTGCTGTTTATCCTGCAGTTCCTGTACATAGGCCTGGTTGGTTTTATCGGGCAACCAGTTGATCAGCTGCCGGTCGCTTAACCGTTTTAAGGTTTTCAGATACAAAAGCCTTACGGCCAGCCGGTAGTTACCGGTTTCAAGTGCTTTTTCTATCTGCGTATCAAAATCAATTGCGTGGATGTTTTCGAGACTTTCTTCAAATGGTATTTCAGTTGTTTTTGATTTGCCGCTTACCAGGCTAATATCCAGCCCAGCCAGCTTAATCACCACAAAAACGATTATAGCAATAACCAGCACAACTGCAAGATAGGTGATAATTGTTCCGCTTGCCTTGTTGTTAAATATTTTCTCCAAAATCTGCCAGAGCCAGTTTCCAAAGCGGTCCAGCAAACTCAGGTTGCTTGCTGCAACATCATCATATCGAAATGCGCTCTCTTTGGCATGTTTGCGAATTTCCTTCGTATCTATTGTACGTATATGTACTATACTGCTATCTATGTTGATTGTGTGGCCTTTTTGCCCGCCCGCAAAAGGTGCAGCAGGCAATGCCTGTACCTGCTGAAAGCCAAAAAACAATAAAAGAAATAGCAGAATACGCATTAATACTCCTCCGGGTGTGTATTTGCATCGTCAGGATTTTTTCCCAACTGATCAATGCGATTTAATAAACCACTGTTTTCCTTACGCTCTACCAAATTGAAATAGCAAAGTGTTGAGCATATAAGCGGAATAATCATAAATACCTGCGATACATACTGAAATACAGAAGTTACAATTGCATACGTTTTTGTAATGACCATTTGACCATGCGTAAAAGCACTGATCAATGAAATAACAATTGCCGGAAGCTGAAACAACATCGTACATGCATAAGTAATAACCCAGATAATGAGCAAAACCCCGGCAGTAGCCCACCACTCTTCCTTAACCAGTTTAAATGAACGGTCGAATGTATAAGAGAAGGTACCATTTTCCATAATCATGACCGGAAAAAACAGACTAATCATCGGGAAAACGTAAATCCCCGGAATAACACAACACAAAAAACAAATCCCTGCAAAGAGCGATACTACAAAACCACTGCCCAACACCCTTAAAAAGTAAAACTTAAAGTAACTCCATACTTCTTCAACAGAAGGTGCTACGTTTCCTTTTTCAACGTATAAGGCGATATAACTCAGTACCGTTAAATAAACAGATACATAAGAAAGGATGGAAAACAACACCAGCAGTATATATTGTGCCCCAATTAACGAAAAGAACAAGGCCGGGTTGTTTATAAAACGGCTGGTACCATATCCCTGGGTAAAACCAACCATTTGCAGCTGCACCAGGATGGTGCTAAGCATTGCACCTACGATAAAAATACCACAGAGATAAATAAACGCTTTCATAAGCGGTTTAAAATTCTGTTTGATAAAAGGAAATGTATCGCCAATCAGCTCTCCAAAATCTCTTGTTTTTCTAAATTCAACTTGAGTTGCCATGTGTTAATTTATATTTTTTTTATTAATAGAATCGGATAAACAATAACATATCCCACCATAAAAACCAGCGAAGAAAACAAAATCGAAACACTTAGCCAGATGGGCATTTCTGTATGCCGGGTAATGAAACTTTCGAAAAAGGCAGCCAGTAAAATAATGGGGGTAATGCCAATAATTATTTTTGTGCCGTCTTTTGCACTTCTTTTAAAAGCGGCCAAACGGCTGTATGTTTTTGGAAATAGAAGACCGTTGCCTAAAACCAGGCCGGCAGCTCCCGCAATAACGGCCGATAAAATTTCGAGCGTACCATGAATCCATATAACCAGTATGGATTGCGTGCCCAATCCTTTACTAAAGAAAAAATATTCAAAAGCGCCAATCATAATGCCGGTACGCAACAAAAAAAATACGGGGCCGATGGAAAGAAAAATTCCGCTCGCAAACATGATAATCATTACCCATACATTGTTTGAAGCAATCTGAATAAACATTTCAAACGGGCCTTGTTGCTTGTATACCCCGAAAGGATCGCCTTTGGCAATATTTTCGTTGGTCATATTTATATAGCCATCGCCAAAAAACATCCGCAGAAAGGAATCATCGTACCTGGCAGATAATACGCCTACAAGGGCCGAAATAATAAAAAAGATAAAGGAATAAAGCAGTTGTTTCCGGTAGGTGTAGAACAATACAGGAAGTTCGTATTTCCAGTAGCGTAAGAACCGCCCGCTTTCTTCTTTTTTATTTTTATAAATAGCCTGATGCAATTGCGAAGCAACTCCATTTAAATAAGCGGTTGTTGTAGACTTTGGATA
>JASLGV010000283.1 GCA_030149995.1 Pedobacter sp. | reverse complement strand
TATATACTGCACAATTTAACCAACTACAAACATACCATCACTTATTATGGTCCTGAAACTTCAGCTGCTTTTGCAAGCAATATCGCCAAACTGCATGCATTACCAAAAGAGTTTACACCTGAGGCACCAATGAAAAAATTTGCCTACACGACTACGGATGCGAACAAGGTTTATTTTGCTGATTACGACATGGTGCAGGCGGAGATCAGATGGGTACGTAACGATGGTTTATACAACCCTCAAAATGCAGCTAAAATATCTTTATTCAACAACTATTTTGGTGGTGGTATGGGCTCTGTTGTTTTCCAAACCATTCGTGAATCAAAAGCACTTGCTTACTCTACTTTTGCTGTTTATTCTACACCTAACAGCAAGGATAAAGAAAATGCAATTGTTGCATATGTAGGTACACAAGCAGATAAAATGAATGATGCTGTTGCCGGTATGAATGAATTGTTAACCACGCTTCCTGAGTCAGACAAATCTTTCAATTTATCTAAAGGTAGTGCGATCAATACTGTAGAAACTTCGAGAATTACCAAAGACGATATTATTTACACCTATCTGGCTGATAAAAAATTAGGCTTTGACCACGATTCAAGAATTGATCTTTATTCAAATTTAAAACCACTTACATTTGGCGATATTAAAGCTTTCCACCAGGCCAGCCTTTCTGGAAAACCTTATAACTATTGCATTGTAGGGTCAGACAAAAAAATCAGCAGTGCTGATCTTGAAAAATTCGGTCCTATAACTAAATTAAGTCTGGAGCAGATTTTTGGATATTAATTTTAAAATTTCAGCTTATTTCAAAGCGGCTTTCCTTCGGGAAGCCGCTTTTTGTTTTTAACAGGTTAAATGTCCTTTAAAGATGCCAGAATTTCGTTAATGGAAAACCGGGCCATGCAAATATATTCGTCTGCCGCGCCGTAATAAATGGTTAGTTCATCTCCATTTACCAGGTGTCCGTTGGTAAAAACGACCTGGCCAAAAAAACCATGCAATTCATACGGCTCTGTTGGGATCATAATGGGTTCGTCTGTTTGTGCCAATACGGTTGACGGCGATTCAAGATCCATTAAAAATGCACCCAGGCAATACTGATGTGCATCATTTGCCCCATGGTAAATTTCCAGCCAGCCTTTTTCGGTTTTTACAGGGGCTGCTCCGGCACCTACCCGTTTGCTATCCCATTTGTCTTTCCGGGTCTTAATAATGCAAGTATGATTGCCCCAGTGAACGCCATCTGCAGATTCGGCTAACCAAATATAATTCCCTCCTAAATCTACACTGCTTGGCCGATGCAGTGCGTAAAACTTCCCGCCTATTTTTTCTTCAAACAAGGCACAATCTTTATTATGGGGCGGCAAAATAATTCCTTTTTTTTCAAAAACCTTCCAGTCTTTTGTGGTTCGCATCCCCACACAAACCCCATGGGCAGATACGGCCGTAAACGTAAGCAAATAGGTGCCATCTATTAAACTGACGCGGCAATCTTCTATTCCAAATGTTTCGTCCGGTCCTTCTCCCTGCAAGGGCAAATAACCTTCAGGTTCGTAAAAATTAACGCCATCTTCGCTACACACGAGTTTTAAATGAGAAAGGGTAGTCAGGTAATCACTTCCCTGGTAATGAATTACCCGTGGGTCTGTAGCGATTAAACCAGGATCATTTTCTTCAATTTCTATAATTTCGATTCCACCCTTTTTCAACACCGGAAATGAAATAAAGCCAGGTACCTGTCTGGGTCGTTCGGCCACCCGGATCAGAAGCCAGGTTTTATGCTGAAAAACAAATACACCGGGGTTTAAAAGACAAGCGATTTCCAGTCCTGGCCTGCTGGGAGTTAACTGCCCAGGTAAAAGTATGGGATTTCCTGAAAATCTTTTCGCTAAATCGTGTTTTTGACTCATAAGTTCCCATAGGTATGGATACTTATTTACAACACTGATTTCTTTCTAATTGTTTATAGATCGACATACAAAAAATAGAAGACCCATTTCTGGGCCCTCTCTTCTTTTATTGATTTACTGTCTTAGCACTTTCGATAATTTCTTCCACTACACCCGGATCGAGCAGCGTACTGGTATCGCCGAGGTTGGAAGTATCACCCTCTGCAATTTTACGCAGAATACGCCTCATAATTTTACCGGATCTCGTTTTGGGTAACCCAGATACAAACAAAATCTTATCTGGCTTGGCAATGGCCCCTATCACGCGTGTAACGGTTTGTAATATATCTTTCCGGGTCAGGTCTACATCGCCGTGCATTTCCGGATAAATAACAAAAGCAAAAATCCCCTGCCCCTTTACGTCGTGAGGAAAACCAACTACGGCACTTTCTACTACCCCTGCATGCATGTTAATGGCATTTTCAACTTCGGCCGTGCCAATTCGGTGACCGGAAACATTTAGTACATCGTCTACACGACCGGTAATGCGGTAATAACCATCCTCGTCTCTTAAGCAACCATCGCCTGTAAAGTAGAGATTTTCGTATGTAGAAAAGTAAGTTTGCTTACAGCGCTCGTGATCGCCGTAAGTGGTCCTTAACATGCCCGGCCAAGGAAATTTGATACATAAATTTCCGTTTACCCCATTGCCCACAATCTCCTGACCGTTTTCATCTACCAGTATCGGTTGGATCCCCGGCAAAGGCAATGTTGCATAACCAGGCTTGGTAGGAGTTACGGTGGCAATAGGCGAAATCATGATTCCACCAGTTTCCGTTTGCCACCAGGTATCGACAATTGGTGCTTTGCTCTTGCCTATTTTTTCGTCAAACCAGTGCCAGGCTTCTTCGTTGATCGGCTCGCCTACAGAGCCTAAAACCCGGATGGTACTTAAATCCTTACCATTCAGCGGATCCTCGCCAAAGCCCATTAAAGAGCGTATGGCCGTTGGCGCAGTATAGAGGGTATTTACTTTATGTTTTTCTACAATATCCCAAAATCTCGATGGAGTTGGGTATGTTGGAATTCCTTCAAACAAAACGGAGGTAGCTCCTTGTGAAAGAGGGCCGTAAACGATGTAAGAATGCCCGGTAATCCACCCGATATCGGCGGTACAGAAGTATATATCATCCGGCTGATAATTAAATACATTTGAAAAGGTGTATCCGGCAAAAACCATGTAACCGGCACAGGTATGTACCACGCCTTTTGGTTTACCGGTTGAACCCGAAGTGTAGAGAATAAAGAGCAAATCTTCGGCATCCATTTCTTCGGCCTCACAAACATCATTCACGTGTTTCACCTCATCTTCCCACCATACATCACGTCCTTTCAGCATGGAAACTGGTGTACGTACATGTGTTAAAACAATGCATTTCTCTACCGTTGGACAGCCGATCAACGCATCATCGATCACATCTTTTAAAGGGATTTGCTTGTTTCCACGATAAGCGCCATCGGCTGTTATAACCAGCTTACAAGCTGCATCGTTAATACGATCGGCAATTGACTTAGCCGAAAAACCACCAAAAACAACCGAATGTACGGCACCAATGCGGGCACAGGCCAATACTGCAATGGCCAATTCAGGTACCATTGGCATATATATACAAACCCGATCACCTTTTTTAGCCCCATTTCTTTTTAACACATTGGCAAAGCGGCAGACCCTTTCGTGCAGCATTTTATACGTAAGGGTTACGCTCTCCTCTTCCGGATTATTCGGTTCCCAAATAATGGCAGCTTTATCGCCATTTTTAGCCAGATGCCGGTCCAGGCAGTTTTCTGTTATATTAAGCTTGGCACCTTCAAACCACTTGATATTGGGTTCGGTAAAATTCCAGGAAAGGACCTTAAACCAGGGTTTACGCCACTGGAAATTCTGTGCCACCTCACCCCAGAATTGCTCCGGACTTTCGATGCTTTTTTTATAGTCTTCTTCGTACTGTTTAAAGGAGGTAATTTGCATTGCTCGTATAAAAATATGTTTTGTAGCTGCTAATTTAAATAATTATTACTTAGATGGTTTATGAAATTGAATTAAAATAATTACTCTTACATATTGTATATTTTTAATTATATTTGATTTATGAAGATCAAAAAAATACTCGCGATCGTCTTATTCGTTTGGATTACAGCAAGCCAAAAGGACGCTTCAGCGAAAATCAGCTCCCATATCCTTATAGATTCAACTCAAACAGAATACACACTGATTAAAAAATCAGAGAGCATCGAATCGGTTAAATTTAAAAAGAGTAAGAAGGCAGGAAATACAATTTATATTATCATTGGAAGTGCCGGTGATGATAATTCAAATAGCAACAGAACAGCCATTGGTCTCTCGAACAATTTCTCCAAAGGAGATCAAAACAATTCCGGTCCGCTTTTTGATAACATTCAGCAAATAAAAGGTGGTTACCAAGATATCAAGGTGATCAAAAAATCTGATACTAAAAATCTATATACCCTTACAAACGTAAGCTTCCCATTAAATTTAATTATGCATGCAGGCAAAGAGTTTGTACAATTTGAACTTAAAGAAGCCGGGCGGTGGGATATTGATATAAATTTCAAAAAATAATTGCAGAACTATTGTCTTTTACAATTATTATTCAGATATTTGCACACTCTTAAAAAAATTAAGCGACGATATTAACAACTATATTTAAAGTCATGTCAAGAGTTTGTGATTTAACCGGAAAGATTGCGATGAAAGGTCATAACGTTTCTCACTCGAACGTTAAAACTAAGCGCAAGTTTTATCCTAATTTAAAACTTCAGAAATTTTATATCCCTGAAGAAGACCGTTGGATTACGTTGAAAGTTTCTACTTCAGCGATTAAAACCATCAACAAAGTGGGTATTAGCGAAGCAATTAATCGTTTCGTAAAAAAAGGATTTTTGTAAAAAACATTAACTGTTGAGATTAACAGTTTATAATTTATAATAAAATGGCAAAAAAAGGTAACAGAGTTCAGGTTATTTTAGAATGTACTGAGCACAAAGAAAGTGGCATGCCAGGTATGTCTAGATACATTTCTACCAAAAACCGTAAAAATACAACAGAAAGACTGGAGTTGAAAAAATTCAATCCAGTGTTGAGAAAAGTAACTGTACATAAAGAGATAAAATAATTGAATGATCGTTGATTGAAGGATTGAATTGTATATTCTCTCATTCTAAACATCCATTAATTCAATCATTAAAATTTTAAAAACATGGCTAAGAAAGTAGTTGCAACCCTTAAAACAGGAACTGGTAAAGAGTACTCGAAAGTAATTACAATGGTTAAGTCGCCTAAAACTGGTGCTTATTCATTCAAAGAATTAATCGTACATAACGACCACGTTAAAGATGCTATTGCATCTAAATAAGGTTAATATTTTTTAATATTGAAAATATTAAGGGCCGTTCCGTTTTATCCGGAAGGGCTTTTTTTGTTATATAAAAATTAGATATGGGCTTATTCGATTTTTTCAAAAAGAAAGAAACTGCTCCCGAATCAAAGGAAGCTTTAGATAAAGGGTTAGAGAAAACCAAAGACGGCTTTTTCAACAAAATAACCAAAGCTGTTGCAGGAAAATCTACTGTTGATGATGAAGTATTGGACAACCTGGAAGAAGTACTGGTTACTTCTGATGTAGGTGTAACCACTACCCTGAAAATTATTAAACGTATTGAAGACCGTGTAGCCAAAGACAAATACCTGTCTACCTCAGAGCTAAACTATTTACTGCGCGATGAAATCCAGCTGCTGCTTTCAGAAAACAACAGCAATGATTTTAGGCAATTTGAATACGGCGACCACAAACCGTATGTAATTATGGTTGTAGGTGTTAATGGTGTTGGTAAAACCACAACCATCGGAAAACTGGCGCATAAACTGAAAGAAGCCACCTTAAAGGTTGTATTGGGTGCAGCCGATACCTTCCGTGCTGCTGCGGTAGACCAGATCAAACTTTGGGGCGAACGTGTTGGTGTACGGGTAGTGGCACAAGCGATGGGCTCAGATCCGGCATCTGTTGCTTTTGATACCTTACAATCGGCCGTTGCCAATGGCGAAGATGTGGTTATTATTGATACTGCAGGTCGCTTGCACAACAAAATCGGTCTGATGAACGAACTTGGAAAAATTAAACAGGTTATGCAAAAAGTTGTTCCGGGTGCGCCACATGAGATCCTGCTCGTTCTGGATGCTTCAACTGGTCAGAATGCTTTTGAGCAATGCAAACAATTTACTGAAGCAACCGATGTAAATGCCCTGGCCATTACAAAATTAGACGGGACAGCCAAAGGTGGTGTTGTAATTGGAATTTCCGATCAGTTTAAAATTCCGGTTAAATATATTGGTGTGGGTGAAAAAATAAATGATTTACAGCTTTTTGATAAAAAAGAGTTTGTAAATAGTTTATTCAATTAGTTGAATGATTAAGTGTAAAGATGAATACGAAAGTAGTAAGAAATAAAAGTGCAGTTAAACAGCCTAAAATCAATGTAATTACCTTAGGTTGCTCAAAAAACATATACGATTCGGAAGTATTAATGGGCCAGTTGCGTGGCAATAACCTGAATGTTGCACACGAATCTGATAAAATGGGTAAAGACGACATTGTGGTTATCAATACCTGCGGATTTATTGACAATGCGAAGCAAGAATCAATAGATACCATTTTACAGTTCAGTGAATTAAAAGAAGCCGGAAAAATAGGAAAAGTTGTGGTAACCGGCTGCCTTTCTGAACGGTATAAACCAGAGCTTGAATCGGAAATAACCAATGTAGATGCCTTTTTTGGCACCAACGATTTGCAGAATATATTGCATGAGCTGGGCGCTAACTACAAACATGAGCTTATTGGTGAGCGCTTGCTAACCACTCCTTCGCATTTCGCCTACTTTAAAATAGCCGAGGGCTGTAACCGTCCATGCTCCTTCTGTGCCATTCCTTTAATGCGCGGAAAGCACTTAAGCAAACCCATGGAAGAGCTCGTAAACGAAGCTAAAATTCTGGCAAAAAACGGCACAAAAGAACTCATCCTTATTGCACAGGATTTAACGTATTATGGCTTGGATCTGTATGGAACCCGGAAGCTGGACGAACTGATGCGTCGCTTATCTGATGTTCCCGGTATTGAGTGGATCCGTTTACAATATGCCTACCCTTCAGGTTTCCCAATGGAAATCCTGGATGTTATGAACGAACGCGATAACATCTGTAAATACCTGGATATGCCTTTACAGCATATCACAGATAACATGCTGAAATCAATGCGCAGAGGCACAACCAAGCAAAAAACCATCGATCTCGTTAATCAGATTAGAGATAAAGTTCCGAATATTGCCATGCGTACCACCTTAATATGTGGTTATCCGGGCGAAACAGAACGCGATTTTGAAGAAATGAAGGAATGGGTTGCTGAAACCAAATTCGATCGTCTGTGCTGCTTTACGTATTCACACGAAGAAAAAACCCATGCGCATACCTTAGTAGACGATGTTCCGGAAGAAGTAAAACAACAACGGGTAGAAGATATTATGGAAATTCAGCAAGGTATTTCTTTTGATATTAACCAGGAAAAGGTGGATAAAACCTTTAAAGTATTGGTTGATAAAAAAGAAGGAGATTTCTTTGTTGGGCGTACTGAATTTGATTCGCCAGAGGTTGATAATGAGGTATTAATTGATGCCACAAAGGGTTATGCTGCTAATGGTAGTTTTGTACAGGTAAAAATAGACCGTGCAGAAGATTTCGATCTTTACGGACACATTGTATAAACACGTGTATTGCTTAAAATATAAGCCCGTTTAAACTGAGTTTAAACGGGCTTTCTTATTATTTTTTCTCTGCTGGCTTGTTTTTAATCTGACTGTCTTTCAAATAAACCTTTGCGCCTTTTTTATTTACATAATACTTGCGGTTCTTACCGTTTATGTAAACATCAGAACCATCCGGGGCAACCTTGCCTTCCCAAACCTTATCCGCAACCTTTGAAGTTCCCTTTACAGCTACTTCAGCGGTCTTGTTTCCTACTGTCTTAGCCCCCTTTTCAATTGATTTACCTGTTTTATCTAAAGTTTTCTCCACTTTAGATTGTGCAAAGCCATTTAAGGCTACACCGAATCCGAAGGCTATTGTTAATAAGCCAATTACATACCTTTTTTTCATGATACTTGTTAATTTGAATTTAGAAAATAAACAAGCAGTTTATGTTTTTGTTTTTCAGCAAGTAACTTTTATTTTACAATAGGCCGGTAAGTCTTTAACTTGATTTTAAGAAACTTAATTTAATTTTTCGGCCAGCCACTTCATTTCGGTCAGCGGTGACCGCCCCTGGTATAATACAGCATATACAGCTTTGCAGATGGGCATATCTACCTTAAGCGTTTCATTCTTGATGTGGATACATTTTACCGCATAATAACCTTCGGCAATCATATTCATTTCCAGCTGTGCCGATTTTACATTGTATCCCTTCCCGATCATTTTACCAAAAGTACGGTTCCGGCTAAATTGAGAGTAAGCTGTTACGAGTAAATCGCCCAGATAAGCAGACTCTTTAATATCACGGTTTATGGGATGCACGGCGTCTACAAAACGTTTAATCTCCCTAATGGCATTACTGATTAGTACTGCCTGAAAATTATCTCCATAACCAATGCCATGACATATGCCACTGGCCACCGCGTAAATATTTTTCAGCACCGCCGCATATTCCGTTCCGAATATATCATCAGAAACATTGGTCTTGATATATCTGGTGTTTAAAAAAGAGGCAAACGTGCCGGCTGTATCAAGCGATGTACAGGCAATGGTAAGATACGATAATTTTTCGAGGGCCACCTCTTCGGCGTGGCAAGGGCCGCTTAAAACAAGAATGTCTTCATAAGGTACCTGAAACTGATCGTGCAAAAACTCACCTATAATCTGGTTCTCGTCTGGCACAATTCCTTTTATGGCCGATATTATCTTTTTGCCTTTTAAATCTTCAGGCTTAACATCTGTAAGGCTTTCTTTCAGGAAAGCTGCAGGTACATTGAGTATAATATAATCTGCTGCTTGTATAATATGTAAAATATCTGTAGACAGGTGTGCTTCCTTTAATTTAATCTCTACAGAACTCAGGTAATTGGGATTATGTCTGAACTTTTTAATGTGTTCAATTGCTTCAGCATTGCGCATCCACCAGAAAATTTCTTTTTCTGTCTGATTGTCTGATAGCATTTTTACAATGGCGGTTGCCCAGCTTCCACCGCCTATCATTGCTATTTTTGATACCATGTTTAAATAGATTAAAGCCAAAGGGTAAAAGATCCGGGAAAGTGCCGTACGAAAACCGCGAACCTTCCAAATCTTTTACCCTCTTAAACTGCTGCAAGTTACTATTTATTGCAGGTACTTTATACTTACTTTTTACCTTCTTTGCTAAAAAGCTGGTCTTTAGATGTTTTTTCAACCGCCATACCATCTTTCAATCTGTTCTGAATAGACGAATACGGACCGGTTACCACTTCATCACCGGCTTTTAAGCCTGTTTTAATAATGATAAACTGGTCGTTCTGAATGCCGGTTGTTACTTCTGTTTGTTTTACTTTGCCTGCGTTGAAAACGTATACAAACTGTTTTACTTTTTTATCGCTCAGCTTGCTTTTTTGCTTATCGCTGCTTTCTGGTGCTGCGCCCGATTTATCGCCATCCGCTTTTTTGCTATCAGTAAAAACAGCTTGTATCGGTGTAGAAAGACCTTTTACGGATTCACTTTCAATATCAACTGTTGCCGACATGCCCGGACGGAAGATAGATTGCTGTTTACCAGCAAGACCTTCGTTGATGCGCACTTTAACAGAGAAATTTGTTACCTGATCTACGGATGAGGAAGTGGTTGTACCCACCGCTGTAGAGGAACTGGCAATTTCTGTTACCACACCTCTAAATTTTTTATCAGAGAAAGCGTCTACTTCTATCGCTGCCTGATCGCCAACTTTTACGCGTGTAATATCATTTTCATTTACATCCACATTTACTTCCATTGAAGAAAGGTTTGATATACGCATAATCTCCGTACCCGCCATCTGAGAAGTTCCCAGAATACGGTCGCCAAGTTCAATAGATAGTTTTGATACCACGCCATCAACCGGGGCATAAATGGTTGTTTTGGCCAGGTTTGCGCCTGCCTCTTTTACATTTGCACTGGTTTGATCTAAGGTAAATTTGGCACCGGTAACATTTTCTTTTGCACTTGCGAGATTTGCTTTTGCTGTTAAATAAGCTGCTTTTGCAGCATCAAATTCTGACGTAGAAATAACCTTTTTTTCAAACAGTTCTACATTTCTTTTATAAGTAGCCTCCGCATTTACAAAATTTGCCTGGTTTTGAATAAGTTGTTGCTGAGCGGCGGCCACATTGGCTTTCTGTGCATTGAAAGAAGCAACCGTACGCTCGTATCCCGATTGTAAAACATCCGGACGAACTTTACACAACAGCTGCCCGGCTTTCACGACATCCCCTTCTTTAACTTTCAGCTCAACCACCTCGCCAGATACCTCAGAACTTAATTTCACTTCGGTTTCCGGTTGTATTTTACCACTGGCTGTAACGGTTTCTACAACCGTTCTGTCAGATGCTTTTTCTGTAGTTACTTTCTCTATTTTATTGCCCCCAATAATTCCCGTTAACTTTAAAATAATTAATATCCCCAGAATGGTTCCAATGGTAATTAAGATGTGCTTCAGTTTCATAATATTTTATTGTGCTGTGATGGTTTAATTAAAATGTAATCTGCTTTCCGAGGTAATAGTCTATTACTTTGGCACGGAAAAGCAAGTCGTATTTGGCTTGTATAAAATCAATTTCTGCCTTATTTCTGTTGGTTTGCGATGTGCTGTAATCTAAAGAGTTTACCAAACCCACATTGTATCTTTGTTCTACTACGTAGAAAGCATCTTTCTGCGCATTAAACGCGTTTTGTGTAGAAACATAGCGGCTTTGAGCAGCTTTCAGATCGGCCACCGCCTGTGCAATAACTTTACCTAAAGTATTTTTCACCAGCTGCTCCTGCACTTTGGTGTTATCCAGGTTGATCTTTGCACGTCTAACATTTGATCGAACGGTAAATCCATTGAAAATGGGGATTTGTAAGGTCATGCTGATGTTCTTAGACTGGTTGTTGTCAAACTGCTTCCAGAAAGCCGGATTGGCACCATTTGCATTGAAAGAGTAAAAATAGCCTGTTCCATAACCTGCGCCCATTGATAAAGTTGGGTAATAAGATCCTTTAGCTATGTCTACATTTTTTTCTGCAGCAGCCGTTCTTAAAGAAGCCAATTTTACATCCGGAAAGGTATTTAAGGCGCTTTCATAAACAGCTAATACATCGTTTTTGCTATTTTCACTTACCTGTATAGATTCTAAAGGCGCCTGTACTTCAAAGCTCGCATTAACAGGCATTTCCATTAATTGCGCCAGGGTAAGGTGTGAAATGGCCAGGTTATTTTCAGCACTGGTTACGTTTAACTCGGCTGTAGCCACCTGCGATTTAGCTTGAGAAACATCGGCAAGTGTTTTATTTCCAGCATCTAACAAAGCTGTTTCGCGCTCCAATGTTTTTGTAGCAACGATCAGCTGATCTTTGGAAGCTTTAAGTAAATCTTTATTGTATAAAACCTGCATATAAGCGGTTACCACCTGTAATACCAGATCGTTTTTAACTTTATCTACATTGGTTTTATCGGCCTGCAGCAACAGTTTATTTTGTCTGATCTGGTTAAGTTTGGCAAAACCACCAAACAGTTCCACATTCGTACCTGCATTTACGTTCAGGTTGTAGTTTTTCGTGTTTTGGTAAATACCCGAATTACCGAAGTTATTTCTACCCCAACCCATACTCTGGCTACCATTTAAACCCAGGGTTGGCAGTAAAGAATATTTAGATTGCGTTAAATTTTCGTCGCTCACGGCCGCACTAAACTGTGCCTGTTTTATTTGTAAGTTGTTTTGCAACGTATTTTCTACAGCCTGCTGCAAGGAAATGGTTTGCTGTGCCTGTACAGTCTGCCCAAAGCTTGCAGCAAAAACGCCTGCAATTGCAAAAAATTTATAAGGTGTAAATATCTTCATTAAGCTACTTTTCTGGTTACGTATGGTAAAGCGGTTTGGCTCAACATAATTTATATTAATTTGTTTTTTTGTACTGCTGGTACATACTGGTTTCATAATTTGTTCGAATCTAAATATAAACAACTTTAAATAATTTCAATCTATGTGGGCAATTATTAACTTTGAATTTTATGTATCTCGTTAAATCGCCCCTTCTGCTTAAATGGTATTATTCCAAGTTGACCTGGAATCAGGATCGAACAAAAAAAGTTATTTATTTAACCTTTGACGATGGACCCATACCGAATGTTACAGACTTTGTGTTAAAAACTTTAAAAGCTTTCGATATACAGGCTACCTTCTTTTGTATTGGCGATAATATCTTAAAGCACCCCGATATTTTTGAGCGCATCAAAAAAGATGGACATGCCATCGGAAACCATACCTTCAATCACCTCAAAGGGTGGAAAACCGATAATCAAACCTATTTGCAAAATACCCTGAAATGCCAGGCATTTACGCAAACTTCTTTATTCCGTCCGCCTTACGGCCGGATTAAAAAACCGCAGATTTCTTTGCTTAAATCGCACATTCCAGGTCTCAATATTATTATGTGGGATGTACTAAGCGGTGATTTCGACCTCAGTTTATCACCAGAAAAATGCTATAAAAATGTAATCAACCATACGCGAAACGGCTCAATTATTGTTTTTCACGACAGCTTAAAAGCATTTGACCGGCTTGAATATGCACTTCCCAAATCCATTGAGTACTTTCTAAACAAAGGTTTTAAATTTTCAACACTGTAAATATTCGCCATTGCTGTGCCAGAAATAAAATAATTGGTTCAGGTAAAAATCAGCCCGTATCTGTATAAAAACGCCTAAATAAACTGTTCAATTACGAACAGCACCGTACAATTCTGAACAGTTGCTTTTTTCCAAATCATACAATAGCAATCAGCTATCCTGAGGTTATTTATTATAATTTATATAGAAAAATATGCTGCCGGCGCACTTGGCTTTTCAAACAGATAAGTACTTATTCAAAATTGCCAAACAGAAGGTACAATCTGCAAAGATTACTCAGCTTTAATTATTTAGAATATTTCCAAATAATACAATGACCCAAGTATGATCCCCAGCATGGCAATTTTTTCGTAAATTCGCTCCATTAAACAAAGTATTACCTTTTAACCAAGAAAATCAATGGCTTTTGATATAGACATGATCAAAAAGGTTTATGCAAACTTTGGCAGCCGCGTTGATGCTGCCCGCGAAATAGTTGGCAGACCCTTAACCTTATCTGAAAAAATATTATATGCACACCTTTGGAGCGGGGATCCGAAAACGGCTTTTGTTCGCGGAACCGACTATGTAGATTTTGCTCCGGATCGTGTTGCCATGCAGGATGCAACTGCGCAAATGGCGTTGTTACAGTTTATGCAGGCAGGCAGACCACAGGTTGCCGTTCCTTCTACTGTACACTGCGATCACCTGATAACGGCCAAAGAAGGTGCTGCAATCGATTTACCACATGCAAAAACTGAAAGTAAAGAGGTTTTCGACTTCCTTTCTTCTGTATCTAATAAATATGGTATCGGCTTCTGGAAACCAGGTGCTGGTATTATTCACCAGGTAGTGCTTGAAAATTATGCATTTCCGGGTGGAATGATGATTGGTACCGACTCACACACGGTAAATGCCGGTGGTTTGGGTATGGTTGCCATTGGTGTTGGCGGAGCAGATGCCTGCGACGTTATGGCTGGTTTACCATGGGAACTTAAATTCCCTAAATTAATCGGTGTTAAATTAACCGGTAAGTTAAACGGATGGACTGCCGCTAAAGATGTAATCTTAAAAGTAGCTGGTATTTTAACCGTAAAAGGTGGTACCGGTGCTATTGTTGAGTACTTTGGTGATGGTGCAACCTCGATGAGCTGCACCGGTAAAGGCACCATTTGTAACATGGGCGCCGAAATTGGTGCAACCACTTCTACTTTTGGTTACGACGAAAGCATGGAGCGTTACTTACGTGCAACTGATAGAAATGAAGTTGCTGACGAAGCAAATAAAATAAAAGAATATTTAACCGGTGATGCGGAAGTTTATGAGCATCCTGAAAATTATTTCGATCAGGTAATCGAAATCAACCTGGATGAGCTGGAGCCTTACTTAAATGGTCCCTTTACACCAGATTTAGCTACCCCGGTTTCGCAAATGAAAGTGGAAGCTGAAAAAAATGGCTGGCCATTAAAAGTTGAATGGGGATTAATCGGTTCTTGTACCAACTCTTCTTACGAAGATTTATCAAGAGCCGCTTCTATTGCCAACCAGGCAATCGCTAAAGGATTGGTTACCAAAGCTGAATTTGGTATCAACCCGGGTTCTGAGCAGGTAAGATATACCGCCAACCGCGATGGTTTCCTGAAAACTTTCGAAGATTTAAATGCAACCATCTTTACAAACGCCTGTGGTCCGTGTATCGGTATGTGGGATCGTGTAGGTGCAGAGAAAGCAGAGAAAAACACAATTGTACACTCTTTCAACCGTAACTTTGCCAAACGTGCCGATGGTAACCCGAATACCTTTGCATTCGTAGCTTCTCCAGAAATGGTTGCGGCTATTGCCATTTCAGGTAACTTAGCATTTAACCCTTTAACCGATACGTTAACAAACGATAAAGGTGAGCAGGTTAAATTAGATCCACCTACCGGTGATGAGCTGCCAACAAAAGGATTTGCGGTAGAAGATGCAGGTTTCCAGGCACCAGCAGCCGATGGTTCTCAGGTTGAAGTATTGGTTTCACCAACTTCGCACCGTTTACAATTGTTAGAACCATTTAAACCCTGGGAAGGTACAGACCTTAAAGGCTTGAAATTATTAATCAAAGCAAAAGGTAAATGTACAACCGATCACATTTCTATGGCCGGTCCGTGGTTAAAATTCCGTGGTCACTTAGACAATATTTCAAACAACATGCTGATCGGTGCCGTTAACTACTTTAACGACAAAACCGACAACGTGAAAAATGAGTTAACCGGCGAATATGGTCCGGTTCCGGCAACACAACGTGCTTATAAAGCAGCTGGCCTGGGTTCAATCGTTATTGGCGATGAAAACTACGGCGAAGGTTCATCACGTGAACATGCAGCGATGGAACCACGTCACTTAGGTGTTCGTGCAGTATTGGTAAAATCTTTTGCCCGTATTCACGAAACCAACCTTAAAAAACAAGGTATGCTGGGCTTAACTTTCGCTAATAAAGATGATTATGATAAAATCCTGGAGGATGATACCATCGACATCTTAGGCTTAACGACTTTTGCACCGAATAAACCATTAACGCTGGTATTACACCATGCAGATGGTACAACAGAGCAATTCGATGTTAACCACAGTTATAATGAGCAGCAAATTGAATGGTTCATTGCTGGTGGAGCATTAAACATCATCAGAAAAGAAGCCGCTGCTAAAGCAGGACTTTAAGAATATCCTTTCCGGATCCAAACAGATTCGAATTTAAAATTCCGTTTTGAGTAAAATCAAAACGGAATTTTTTGTTTTAAAGCAAGTTCGCGATGCCTGCTTACAACTTTAAAAGTTTGTTTCAGATTAAAGAGGTCAATATTTTCGGATGGATATCGTGTTTATTGAATAATAATTTTATGATCCAAAGGAACATCAATTTGATGACTAAGCATACAACATCAGATAGAATCATCGATCAAAGCTAAGCCATACCTAAAAGATAAAAGCTTTTCCTCCTACTTAATCATTGGTTGCAAACTCCGCCTGTAGGTAATCCCCACCGGAATTTTTTCAGTTCCTAAAACAAGCGAATCGCGGGTAATGTTTTGCACTTCATTGATGGCTACAATAAAGGATTTATGTACCCTTTTAAATAAATTATCCGGCAATAATTCTTCCAGCTGATTGGTTGTAATAGAAGCCAGGTATACTTTTTCTCTGGTAAATATCTTTACGTAATTGCCATAACTTTGTGCGTACAAAATATGACTGCAAACAATATCCATTACCACACCATCTACCTTAACAGAAATGGTGTCGGTAACAGGTGTAGATTTTGGAGCCTGCTCCAGGGCAAAAAACCGCTCAATAGATTTGATAAAACGCGGGTAATAAATGGGTTTTAACAAGTAATCGATTACCCCATATTCGTAACTCTCGAGTGCAAATTTCGAATAAGCCGTTGTAAGAATGGTTTTGGGATAAACCTGCAACGTTTGCAACAGTTCAAGGCCAGTGATCTCTGGCATATCAATATCCAGAAACATCAAGTCTATCTCTTTCTCGCGCAAAATGGTTAATGCTTCAATGCCATTATAACACTGATGAACAAGCTCAAGCTGTGGATTTTGTTTGATGTAATTAATTAAAACATAATGAGCAGCAGGCTCATCATCAACGATCATACATTTTTTTGCCATCATCCATTAGATTAATTGTATCGTCAAATTCACCTTAAAAGTTAATTCGTTTTTATCAATCACTAAATTATGTTTTTTAGGGTAGATAATCTTTAAACGTTCTTGTGTATTTTTCAATCCAATTTTAGTCGAATTTACCTGGCTTTTATTAGAAAAAACAGAATTGTTAATATTCAGGTTCAAAACGCCCTTTTTTATTTCCAAAAAAATAGAAATCATGCCCCGCTTAATGGAACAGGTACCATGTTTAAAAGCATTTTCTACAAAGCAAAGCAATAAGAGTGGTGTAATGCGGTAATTATCATCATCTACCACAAAATTATAATCCAGGTCACAGCGGTAGCCTACCCGTTCTTCTTCCAGCTGGATATAACTTTTTATAAAATCCAGTTCATCCTGTATGGCAACCAGTTCGGTATTGCAGTGTTCCAGCTGGTAGCGCATCAACTGCGATACCTTCATAATCATTTCGGGTGTTTTATCCGGATGTTGCAGGCTGAATCCATACAGCGTATTAAATGTATTAAACAAAAAATGTGGGTTCAGCTGCGCTTTTAAAGCATTTAACTCTACCTGGTTATAGAGCATCATCTTCTGGTTTATATTCTTTTGTTCCCGGTAATACTGGATAATCTGGGTAGCACCTAAAATCGTTACCAGCGTGCCGGCCAATGTACCCAGCTGAAAAAAGTAATCATTCTGATAAGTCGATTTATACAGGAAACAGTTTTTATATAAAATGTGCGTGCAGATAAAA
>JASLGV010000256.1 GCA_030149995.1 Pedobacter sp. | reverse complement strand
AACATAATCAGGTTGTAAAAGCTGAATACAAGGATCATTCCATAAAAGATGCCAAAGAAAAAATACTCATCAAGGGCATAAGAAATAAACCATTCGGTGGTACGAAGCACGATGATGATGTCGGCAATTTGCGAAGACCGTATTTTAAAATAATAGGTTTGCGTATCAGAACCTTCATTCTGAAGTGGAATTTCGAAATTTTTATGGTGAACCAGGCGGTCGTTAAACTTATAGGCATCGCCCAGTTCTTCCTGTATATATTTGCCATTCCCATCAGGAATATAAGCGGTGATGTGATCGATTGTCTGGTCAAAAAATTCAAGAAGGAATGATTTTTTTGCCGAATTATTGGGCGTAATCCGGATGCGGTACCAGTAGGTTTTGGTTAAATCGGTTGTTTGTGGTGTACTGCTTGCGCTGGGTTTAAACCGGCTGTCGAAAGATGGTTTGCTTACATCCTCTATGGAATAGCGGTTGTTTACATCTTCAAATGCCTGTATCTCCTTAAAAGTAAAGATGTGTTGTGCAACTGAGTCCTGTATTTTAACAGGTTCCTGTGCCTTTAAGCCATTAACAGTGGCTGCAAGAATAAAAAGTAAAAAGAAAAACCGCTTAATTTTAACTACAAAGTGCATGTACCACAAAGATACGAAATGTATTTAAGCCTTGATTAGCTGATAAGTGGCAATTGACTGTTAAACTTTAGGCTTACGGTAGTGCCTGTATGTAAGACCGAATTTATCTGGACTTCGATTGTATGGAATCTGGCAATACTTTGCACTATAGAAAGCCCCAGCCCAAATCCATTTTCATCTGTATTGCCGCGTTTAAAACGATCAAATGCATTTTCAATTAACTCTTGGCTCATACCGGTACCGCTATCGCTGATGTTTAATATATATTGATCGTTGTAAGCCGAACCGTTAATCTCTAAAGTTCCACCTGGTACATTGTATTTAATGGCATTGTTGATCAGGTTGATAAGCAATGTGTGGATCAGTGCTTTGTTACCGGTAAAATTAAAATCATCCTGTAAATGGAGCGAATAACGAATTTGTTTATCCGCAATGCGGTCTTCCAGATCTTCATATATATCTTCAAGTTCCTGACGGATGCTGATTTGTTCGGTTTTCATAAACTGGTTATTCTCCACTTTGGAAATCAGCAGCAGGCTGTTGATGATCAGCTTTAAACGGTTCAGCGTTTTCAGGGAAGCGAAAATTTTGTTTTCGTGTTCTTCGGGTATGCCGGGGGTATTGAGCATATTTTCGAAACGGGTACTTAATACCGACAAGGGAGTAAGTAGCTCGTGCGAAACATTGGCGATAAACTGTTTTTCCAATAAAAACAAGTTGTTTATTTTGCGCATCAGCGAGTTAATGCTGTTGTCCAATATCCTGAAATCATCTGTATGTGTCGGAATGTTTTCATAGTTATACAGTGCCGGGTCGTTTACGCGGTTAATTTTTTTATCAATAATCAGGTAAAAGGGCTGGAGCAGAAAATTGTAAAAGAAATAATCTGTAACCAGCGTAATTAATACGGCCAGCACCAGCACCATGAGGGTATAAAAGCGAATGGCATTTTTTATAGATTGCAGGGTGGTCATACTCTCACCCAGCTCCAGTTTATACCAGTTCTGGTGGTAGGAGAACTTATAGTTTAAAATCCTGTAAAACTCAACATCTCCTTCAATCTCGCGTTTTTCGGTAATAATTGAATTTTTAATGGTGGCCTCGTTGTCTGTAATATCGGTTAAAATAATAAATTCTTCTTTCAGGATGTTGTAATCTGTAAAAGAAGGCTGTTTATCAAGCAGACTGTCAATTTCTTCATCGCTCAGGTTTTTTATAATCTTGGCTTTCTTTTTTAAGAGTCGTGCGTCGAGCTGATTATAAGCCAGTTTATCAAGTGAAAATAAAATAATGGTTCCCAGAATTACAATAATGGCAATTTTGGTAATTGCATTGTACAAGGAAAACTTGACCTGTAATTTCATTTTCGCTTTAAGTTATTTTTAGCAGTTAATACGGTAACCGATGCTTCTAACCGTTTCAAACCATTCTGTAGGAACCAGGGCAGATAATTTTTTACGCAGATTTTTAACATGTACATCCACAAAGTTCGAATCGGAGTTAACTTCCAGTATATCGCCCCATACATGTTCCGTTAAACTCATTCTGGAAACCACGCGATTTTTGTTTAAGACCAGATAGTTGAAAATTTCAAATTCCTTCTTAGTAAGGTTTAAGCGTTGATCTTCAAATAATACGGTTCTGTTCTGGATGTTGAGTATAAAACCATGCACATTAATCTCATTTTTTTCCAGTTTATGCTTACGGCGGGTAATGGCATGCATGCGCGCCAGCAGTTCGTTTAAAGAGAAAGGCTTGGCCAGGTAATCATCTGCACCTTCATCCAGCCCTTTAATGCGGTCGTCAACAGCACTTCTGGCGGTCAGGATAATCACGGCATCATCGCGGTCTTTTAGGCTTTTAAGCTGTTTTAATACCTCAAAACCATCGCCGTCAGGCAATCCAAGATCGAGGAGAATAAAATCATAGCTGTTTACAAATATTTTTTCTTCAGCCGATGCTTTTTTCCAGGCATGCTCTATTATAAAACCCTCGGCACTTAAGAATTCGTCCATTTCAAGAGCCAGGCTCTTTTCGTCTTCGACAATTAAAACATTCATTTTTTCGCTTATTTTTAGATATTCCCGTTATTTTTAAGTCCAGTCTGATTGATCTGTACACTATTTACTGCCGGCTTTTAATCTGATAAAACAACCTGTAAAACTCAGGATTTTAAAAGACCTAAAGCTTATAGAACTGTTTGCGGATAAAATAAAACAGCAGCCCGGCCTCCTAAACCTGGTTTTTTTACGCTGTTTATGAAGCAGTATATACCAAGTTAATATTTTTTAAGATAATTGCGCAAGCTGTTTTTATTTCTTCTTCAGTAATAATAAGTGGGGGAGCAATGCGCATGGAATTGCTGCAATGTAAAAACCAGTCTGTAATCAGACCATCGGCAATACAGGCATCAATAATTTTTTTATTT
>JASLGV010000244.1 GCA_030149995.1 Pedobacter sp. | reverse complement strand
CGATGGTGTAAACCACAATGCCCAGGGCAGCCGAACTTCCACCGGTAACCAGATAACGAAAATTATGCTGCGAAATATATCTTTTAAAAGGTGGATGGAAAAAATCGATAAAGGATAAAATTACATTACGCATGATGAATTAACGTGTTTTATTGGTTCAATAAGTACGTATAGACAGTTGTTATATTGATATAATACCAAACTGCCGGTTTTAACAGGGGCGAATGTACCAAATTAATTGCTATGGCGAATGCTTTGCCATAGCAATTAACATAATTTAATCTATGTGCAGCTTTTTTACTTCTAAAATTTTAAATTCTTTAATGCCAT
Organism: Pedobacter sp.; assembly: GCA_030149995.1. Taxonomy (GTDB): domain Bacteria; phylum Bacteroidota; class Bacteroidia; order Sphingobacteriales; family Sphingobacteriaceae; genus Pedobacter. The sequence continues at coordinate 3,245 of JASLGV010000244.1, read as the reverse complement.
CGGGCATTTCCCAGTTAATGATGTCGCCGGTCTGGTAACCAAACAATGCAATACTGATCGGGGCAAATACCGAAACGAGTTGTTTCTTTATATCGGCGTGTGCGGGTTCAACAATTTTAAAGGTAAATTCCTGTTTGTTAGCCGTATTTACAATTTTGGTTTCTGTGTTTAAGCAAACTACATCTTCGGGCAGCTCGTCATCATTAAATACAACCGCGTCTTTAATTTCGGCCATTAACTTCGTTTTGTTGTAATCACTAAGCGCCGATTTTTCTAAATGCGTGTTTAAAAACTTGTGATCACTTTTCGATAACAAAATTGATTTCTTGTTCATCTTTTTTAAATTTTAAAATGAGAAAATAAATAGATTATTGACTTTGCGCGGAAAAAAATATTTGCGGCAAAGCATCCGGTGGAGTGACCCCGGGAGTTAAAAACGATAACGAATTAACCGGGGCTTAATAAATAAAGTCTTTACTGAATACCTGAAAGTTAAACCCCAGGGCATAGTTCCTTCCTAAGAAACGGTTGGGAACAGCAAAAGCATGTAACCCTTTTGCAAGGGCTCTTATCGTGTTGAAAAACATGCTTTTATAATTTTGCATAGATGCAAATTTGCGTTTCATTTACGTCATTTCAAAGTTTAACGACATAAATGATACAATTATGATGAAGAAAACGCTTAAGCGGGTTAATGCTTAAGCGTTTTTTATGTTTTACCGGTTGGTGTCTTTATGTTCCGGATCCGGGTGTACCATGCTTTCCATGGCCTTATCAAGATTAAGATTTAAACCTTTGGCAATTCCCAGGCCCAGGTTCATATCAGCCCTGAACCAGTGACAAAGTTGCCTGTTTGTAATCTCTTCTTTTTTAGGTCCGCTAATACCGGCCATGGCACCTACAATATTATTGATGGTGTTTTGTTTGGCCTGGGCATCCATCAGCCTGAAAAGGTTGCCCGGCTGCGTATAGTGATCGTTTTCGCCTTCTGCATTTCTGTTGTAATGAGCGGCCACCAGCGATTCCATTTCCCAGGCAGGTTGTTTATAGCTTTCGTCCTGTTCAATATCATCAAAACTATTCGGGAAATAGTTAGGATTGGAACCACCGTTTCCGTCTACACGCATTTGCCCGTCGCGCTGGTAATTATTTACCATAAAAGGGCAGCGGTTTACCGGGATTTGTTCATAGTTACCACCTAAACGGTAACGCTGGGCATCGGGATAAGATAAAATACGGCCTTGCAGCATTTTGTCTGGCGAATAGTAAATACCGTCTACCACGTGTGCGGGAGCGAAGGCTGCCTGCTCTACATGAGCAAAGTAATTATCCGGGTTTTCGTTTAACTCAAGTTCTGCAACTTCAATTAAAGGATAATCGCCATGAGGCCATACTTTGGTCAGGTCGAAAGGATTCAGGTGGTACGTTTTGGCTTCTTCAAATGGCATAATTTGCACATACATGGTCCATTTAGGAAAATTGCCAGTTGCAATAGACTCAAATAAATCGCGTTGGGCATGATCCGGATCTTCGGCTTTCATGTTTACCGCTTCATCATTTGTAAAGTTTTTTATACCCTGTTTGGTTTTAAAATGAAACTTTACATAAAAGCGCTCTTCATTTTTATTGTAAAATGAAAAGGTATGGCTGCCAAATCCATCCATGTGGCGGTATGAAAAAGGAGTACCCCTATCGCTCATTAAAATCAAAACCTGGTGCAGACTTTCCGGGTTCAGGCTCCAGAAATCCCACATCATGGTTGGGCTTTTGGTATTGGTTTGCGGATCGCGTTTTTGCGTATGGATAAAATCGCCAAATTTTTTAGGATCCTTAATAAAGAATACCGGGGTATTGTTGCCCACCAAATCCCAGTTACCGTCTTCTGTATAAAATTTTAAGGCAAAACCACGTGGGTCGCGCTCGGTATCTGCCGATCCTTTTTCGCCACCTACGGTAGAAAAACGCAGGAATGCCCGTGTTTGCTTGCCTACTTCAGAGAAAATTTTGGCGCGTGTATATTTTGAAATATCATGTGTAATGGTTAACGTTCCATAGGCACCAGATCCTTTTGCATGTACCACACGCTCGGGAATCCGTTCGCGGTTAAAGTGGGCCATTTTCTCATGTAAAATGAAATCCTGTATCAGAACCGGACCCCTTGGGCCTACGGTCATACTGTCTTCGTTATTGGTATAAATAATACCTGAAGCACTTGTTAGTTTTTTCTTATTTCCCATAGCTAAATTCTTTTAATATGTTCTGTTGGTTAAAGGTGTGGTTATTTTAACAGGGATACAAACTGTTATTTTCTATTGATCCATAGATAATATTGATAAGATGGTGCAGCACTAAATTTAATAAAATTTTATTTATTTATCTCTTACATAAAGCGATGGGTCGGCCACAAAATCAATAACAGCGCAATATGTATAAGTTGGATGTGTTTGTATATTTACACCCACCAGGTTAAGTTTGTATTTTGTGTCGAGTATGTTGCGGCGATGCCCCAACGAAGGAACCCCGGCATCTAAAAGCAGGTGGCACACAATATCCAGGCTTTTATAATAACCGAAATCAATGTTTTCGGCCATGGCATTGTTCGGAAAATACCTGGAAAGTCTGGTTGAAAATGTTTCGCCGTTGCTGCTTTCGTGTGTATTTAAGTTGTTCTTTCTTAAATCAATGGCGTGATTTCTGCTCAGGATACTTAATTTTTCGCTGGGGTAAAAGAGGGGAAAGTTTTTTACATTCTTTAAATCTCTTTCAAGAGAAAGCAGATAAGCATTGTTTGGTGCAATACGCAACTGGTTGTAATTCCGGTATTGCCGAACCCTGGTATTATGGCTATTGATATAATCCTGTAAATAAGTCTGGTAAAATTTTGGACCGTTTATGCGCAGCAGGTTCATGTAGAGTATAATACCTTTTTCCTCTTCATTCAGGTAACTGGCATCGGCAGCCGTGTTGGCTTGTTTAAGTTCCGCATCACTCCATTGCTGCGCCAATAGCGGGGTGCAAAACAGCAGGCAGCCAATACAAACAATGATAAAGCGAAACATGTAAGTGGTCTTTTATTGGATAACGCGCTTAATGGTAAAATGTTTTAAAGACCGAAATCCGGAAATGCGTTAAGCATTAAAGTTTTTTCATCCTCAGGAATTAAAGGACTAACTTCAATGCCTTTTTTAATATTTAAAAGTTCATATTCAGCAATTTTGCCTCTAATTCTTAAAGTTCTTAATTGA
>JASLGV010000213.1 GCA_030149995.1 Pedobacter sp. | reverse complement strand
TTATCGGGTATTTCCCTTTTAAATAACGGATCAGCTGCTCGTTTGCGTCTAATTGAGCAGGGGTTAAGGGCATTTTTTGTCCGCCTATATTTTCAATGCCAATGGCCAGATAATTTAAACCAATTACATGACGGGCAAAGGTTGTTTCGGGAAGTAATCTGTAAATGGTTCCATCTCGATCGACCAAAAAATGTGCCGATACATTTAAGGTGCTGGCTTTACTGATTTCTTTTCTTGCGCCTGGTAACACAGCCGGACTAAAAACTTTAAATGTCAGCTCAACAGATGGAATTTCTGTATAGTGCAACACCACCATGCCTGGCACAATTGTGGGTTCCTTTTGTTCGAGTCCATGCCTTTCCCGTAAATAATCTAAAGACAGTTGTTTCCTTGTTTCATCAAAAGGGATCGGCTTATCTATAATGTTGATGTTTTTCTGTGCCAAGGCTACCTGAAAGAGGCACAAAAAGATTAAAAAGAGTTTTATATATTTAAACATTGATTAAAGTTTTGACTGTTTCTTATCTCAAAATTGTTAAACTTCCACTTAACTTACCACAGGTTGTTTTTAAATCAATTACATAGTAATAAACACCTGCCGGAAGTGGTTTTCCATTAAACGTGCCATCAAATTCCTTTTCATATCCTTTCGAATAAAACAGCTGGTTTCCATTCCTGTTAAAAATATAAAATTCTGCCAGGGGATAATTTGAAGCACCTTCTATTTTCCAGGTATCGTTCGTACCATCGCCATTGGGCGTAATAAAATTCGGAGCCTTTAATACTTTAAATTCCAGTGTTGTAAAGTCAATAATTTCGCTTGTTACCTCACAGCCATATTTATCCTGTACCGTTAGTTTATACATTCCGGTTTTTACACCTTTCAGATGTAAATCATTGGAAATAATATGATTGTTTTCATCCGTCCATTTGTAGGCAAAGGGCTGAGTATTTCCGCTTACAGAGGCGCCGTCAAAGCTTAGCGTTTTCCCATCGCAGCTTACCAAAAGCTGTTTCTTATCCATATTTATTACGGGCGATTGTACAGCCTCCAGTATAAACGTTCCCACAATGTTCGAACACCCATCGGCATCTGAAGCATTTAACGTGTAAGTACCGGCAAAAACATCTGTCAGGTTTTCATTGGTACCCACAACCAAACCATTGCTGTTTGTCCAGCTAAAAAACGCCGGAACATCAGATTGATAACCTTTAATCCTTATCGCACCGTTCATCTGGTCACAGCTTGATTTGATTACTTCTACGTCTCTTGGAATAAATTGCCTGTTTACATTTTTAATATTGTAAACAGGCGAGGTAACTTCGCAGGTACCTGATCCTGCTTTAAAATAATAATTTCCGGCCGGCATGTTTTCCAGGTCCATACCAACAAAAATTACAGCACCCGTTTCATTATACCAGGTCCTGGTAAGGTTATTAATTACAACAATCCCTTTTATACTTCCATTTGCTGCCCCACACCAGGCATTGGTAATTATTTTATTGGCATCATTTATTCCATTATCATTTGCATCAATGGTAAAAGAAGCTGATGTAACATCGCAAAGCCCCATTTGACCAGCTTTTAAATAATAAGTACCCGCGGGTACATTTTCAAGATCCTTAGAGGTTCCAACAAGATCGCCTGCGGCATTATACCAGCGGTATACGCGTGCATCATAAACTTTTAACCCCTTAATAGCCGCTGTTGAAGCGCCGCAAAAAGTTCCGGTTTTTTGTACTTCTGTATCGTCGATCTGTGGCTTTGAAAAAGAAGAAGTGGCTCCATCTGTGTTGGTTCCCATGCTGGTGATGTTTCCACTCAGATTACCATTGTAATTCCAGTTTCCGGATGCGTCTGTTGGAAGGGTTGCAATCCAGGTTTTCCCCTGGCAATCGGGACAACCGTCTACATAAAATAATTCTACCACCGAATTTGGCAAGTAGGTGCCGCTTGCGCCGGTTGCTGTAATTGCACTTATTTTTGAAGGTGTAATTACTTTTCCGGCTGGGAGGTTTTTATAACTTACGGCTAAATCGTTGCAATAAATACTGTTTTTTAAGATGGATATGGGATATGATATCTCAATTACAACAGCCGTTTTATTATAGGCCATTACATTCTGATCTTGTATATCTGAACCACCAATCATACCCCGCAAGGAAAAGTTAATATGAATGCCGATGTTATTCGATGCATTCTCCGTTCCAAGTAAACCTGTTCCTATTTTATTACCCGAAATTTTAAAACCGGCATTAACATAATCAATCAGGATGCCTTCTTTTTGCCCGCCAATCAGGTTATTCAGAATAAGTGGAGCCGACTGATCTCCGTTTAAGTAGAGGCCATTGGCCGCAGCCGATGCCTTAACCGTAAAATTCTTATCAAATCCAATAATGTTATTAGCAATTTTAATGGCCCCATCAGCAGCTCCCAGTGCAATTCCGTTTTTAAGGTTTCCGGTAATCAGATTCCCCTCTTCGGGTGTATCGCCACCTATTACACTGTTTTTCATAAAGCTCATATCGATGCCTGTTTCATTCGGTACCAGGATAAGTCCGCTTTCATTCAGTCCAAAAATATTCGAAGAAATCTTTATACCCTCTACAGTTTTCCTGGGAATTACATAAGGAGAAAGGATACCGGCGTAATTGC
>JASLGV010000173.1 GCA_030149995.1 Pedobacter sp. | reverse complement strand
ATTGATTACCACACTTGAATGGCTGGCAGAAGGTAAAACAAGAAACTGGAAGTATCTGAAAAAGTAAGTATTAAAGAATGCTTACAGCTTTCATAAAACGGCTTTTATAATAAGCATCAAATTCGGTAATGGTTACACCATTGGCCTTACCGGAAGTAGAATGAATAAATTTAATGCCATTTTCATCAACTGAATAAACAATGCCAACATGGCCTATACGCCGTTTTTTAGGATTGGTACCGGTAAAAATAAGTACATCTCCAACCTTAAGATTGGATAAATTGGTTTCCTTACCTGCATGGCTGAATTCTGAAGAAGAACGGGGTACCTTGAAACCAAAATTACTGAATACATAACTTACAAAGCCCGAGCAATCAAAACCAACTTTGGGGTTGCTGGTAGCATAGCGGTAGGGAATACCCAGCATACTCTTTGCAAAGCCGATCAGGCTGGTGGAACTTTCAGAAGAATTGTCTTTTGGGGTTGTTTCTTCCAGGTTTTTAGGCAGGCTCGCCAGCAACTTCTTTACAACATCCTGGTAGGGTGCCGGTATAGTAGACTGTGCTTTTACTGCACTTGCAGAGAACGTGAAAAACAAAATAATACTTAATATTTTCCTCATATGCTGGCGCCAAATATAGGAAAATTATTTATAGCGTATTAAAATGTTGATAATGAGTGTAAAGTGCAAAAGCCTGAATCATCTTCAGGCTTTTGTAATTCGTATCGTTAGGCCTTATATAGCCGGAAACAAACCTTGTGCTTGTTCGCCAATTAAGGGGATGGGCTTTTTCTGTCCCTGCAGGGCGCCGATAAAACCGATCAGCCATAAAATAAACAGAATAATGTATATTCCGTTAAAAATATAGGCCAGGGTTAAAGACAGGGTAATTCTTAACAGTACCGTTGCAACAATCCACACCGCAATGTATATCAGGTGTAGCAGCAGGGTTTGTTTCAGCTGGTAACTACCCAGAAGGGTCCGTTTATCCTTGTGTAGCGAGTAATACGCCACTGCCCAGCCAATAATGGTCAGATAACTAACAATTCCGGTTGTTTTACCGTCATCTGTTGTAATCAAATTGTTGTTTGTCTCCATAGGTTAAAATTTTAGTTAATGGGTTTCGGTTAAATTTTAAGGTAGGGAATTGATGAACAACACTAAGATACTAAAAAATAACGATTTACTTATGGTGTGGTAACGGCAACGGGTAATATTTTTCCGTTAAAGTATTTATGACCGGTTTTGGCAAAGTCGGCAATATATTTACCCATTTCAAAAGCCATTACCGGACTTTGGTATCCCGGAAAAGCTGCTTCCAGCATTTCGGTCTGTGCCGACCCTAAGGCGAGGCAATTTACTTTGATCCCCGACTCAGCCATTTCAAATGCCAGACATTCTGTTAAGGTATGCAAAGCCGCTTTACTGGCCGAATAAGCAGCAAGTCCCGGAAATTTAACACTGCCCTGAAAACCACCCATACTGCCAATGTTTACAATGTGGGCGCCTGGTTGCATTAAAGGTAAAATATGCTGAATCATTCTGAAATGACTGATTACATTGCTTTGCAGCATTTCGCCCAGATCTACTTCTGTTGTTTGCAGAAAAGGTTTGTTGATTAATGCACCTGCATTGTTTATCAAAATGTCAACAGTACCCAGTCGCTCCTGTAAAAAGGGGATAAGTGCTGCATAATCGTCGTGTACAATATCAAATTCTACCGGTAAGAGTGTGCATTCTGGTGTAATCCCCCGGGCAATTTCCAGAAGTTTACGCAATTTATCAGCAGAGCGGGCAATGGCCACAATTTTATTTTCTTTATGTAAACTGAATTCTAAAGCCGTTTCAAAGCCTATGCCACTGCTGGCGCCGGTTATTATAATGTTCATTATCCTGAATTGAAATGTTAATGATAAGTGTACAAAAACGGAGCAGGCTAATGCCCAACCCGTTCGTAAAAAGCAAATTTCTCATTTTTACCCATTTTAAAGGTAAAAAACTTTAATAAGTTATTGGTGCCTGAGGAATGTTTCGCTTTTAATCCTCTGCAATGAGCTGGCTTACGGGATTTTTAATTACATGAAGACCATCGTGAATCAGCTTGCTGTATTCTTTTTCTTTACCAGCTTTAAGTTCCAGGTAAAGAGAAATTTCCTTTTCCAGCTGGTGATATTGTTTTTTATGAAAAACAAGTTCCAGTATTTCGAGTGCACACAGCCAGTCGCTGCGGTGTTTGCTTTTCAGCACCTCAAATATTGCTGGCAGCTGATCCATGCCTTCGCCACTTTCGCGTATGCTGCGTACAGTTTTATACAATTGGTGAAGCTGAAGCGTTTCGGCATCGTAGTTAATTTTATGCGTTTTCTTTTGGCTCACCAAAGTTACCTCTTCAAAGGCGTCCTTATCGGCTGCGCCATTAAAAACCGATATAATTTTTTCGCCAATGGCCATGTCGTACGTACCCCATTCGGGTTTAAATAAGGTATTTCCATTACTTTCTGTTACCGTACAGTTGGTAAAAGCAATTAATATAAGTTTGTCGCCTTTAAAAGTAATGGCTGCTACCTGGCCCGAAACCCGGATGCCACTTTCAAATACGAGTTCTGCATGTTGATGCTCTATAATACCGGCTGCGCTTAAATCGGCGGTGGTGTAATCTTCTAAGGGTTTGGTACTGTTTATTAATTTGCCCACAGGCGATGAAAAACCATCTGCATGGTAATCCTTGCCGTGACCAGCGAGTTGCTGATTGTTAAAGGCCAGTGCCGAAGGTCCGGTGGTTTTGATAAAGGTAAGCTCGTCGCCGGTACTTACACCAATATCAGTAAAAACACCGCTTACCTGTAAACCGGAACTGTATACAGCCGTTGCCGGATTTTTGCAGGCAATGGCTTTCATAACACTTTCTACGCCACCTTTTCTAAAAGCCATGGTATCGGCAAATTGTTCCAGTACATCGATCAGGTTCTGGAAAGTTTCGGTAACGAACAGCTGCGGTTGTGGTTTGGTAATGTCGTACGTATAATGGATGGTATCGAGGTTGTACCATTTTTTTTCTACATCCGGCTGCATACAGCTTGCGCTTTCGCCAATAGATGAGAGTAGACCGGCACCATAAATTTTCGGGTTTTCGAGCGTTCCAATCAGACCATATTCAACGGTCCACCAGTGTAACCGACCCAGTAAAGCCATTTCAGAAGGTTCGCCCATGTTTTCGCTGATGTAACGAAGTTCTTTTTCTGCCTGGGCAATATCGGCCTCTGTGGTATCGATGGCTTCCTTTAAAATAGAAAGTTTTCTGATGGCCTCATATAATTCAAAATCTTTGGCAGAAAACATGGCTTTTGCCCCGATAGAACCGAAATAGCTCAGGTAATTGTTGTAGTCGGTATCGGCAATAATGGGGGCATGGCCGGCACTTTCGTGTATAATATCGGGTGCAGGGGTATATTCAATATGATGAATCTGCCGTATATCGGCTGCAATAACCAGTACGCGGTAAGCCTGGTATTCCATAAAAGCTGCGGGTGGT
>JASLGV010000081.1 GCA_030149995.1 Pedobacter sp. | reverse complement strand
ACCACCCGGCATGGCTTTCCAGCTAATCAATCCCGGATAACGGATGCTGCGTACATCCAAGCCATATTTCTGGTGGTAATATTCGCACCAACGCTCGCCCGCCAGTTTACTAATTCCGTAAACCGTGTTCGGATCCATGGTACAGTACTGCGGCGTTTGATCTTTTGGCGAACTTGGACCAAAAACAGCAATAGAGCTTGGCCAGTAAACTTTGCTTGTTTTGTATTCCAGGGCAAGGTCTAACACATTCAATAAACCGTTCATGTTTAAATCCCAGGCCAATTTGGGATTTTGTTCGCCCGTTGCAGATAACAGAGCCGCCAGCAAATAAACCTGCGTAGGTTTATATTTCCGAAAAATGCCGTTTACAATTTCTTTGTCCAGTACATTAACAAATTCAAAAGGCCCAGCATTTTTAATATCATAATCAGGTCTCCTGATATCACAGGCAATTACATTTGAATCGCCGTGTATCTTACGTAACGTGGTAACCAGCTCCGTACCAATCTGCCCGTTAGAACCTAAAACTACTATTTTTTCCTGCATATATTCTTGAAATTGAGCAAAGGTAAAAAAATGAGCTAAAAGCTATGCAAAACGTTAAAATTATTGTAACATTTTTCTGCCTCAAGTCATTAAAAACATACAGCAGGAGGTTAAAACCTTGTTTTGCTTCTGGTTAGAAAAATATCAAACACGGTAGTTTTGAATCATACCTATCCGTAACAATCCCATTACAACGATGTATTTAGCCGGCCAAAAACAGGCTCTTTTCACTTTAAATTGCTTATTATTACCTTAAAAAACAAAGGTGTCAAAAACACACTTAGAACTACAAAACATATTCATCATGAACAGAAGAAAAGCGCTTAAAAATGTTGCTTTTTTGTTGGGAGGTGCAATCTCAGCAAGTACCATGGGCATTTTATTTGAAAGCTTCACACTACCTGAGCACGAGAAAAATTTTGTTTCCTTTTCTGCCGATGAAGAAAAACTTCTGGCCGAATTTGCAAACATCATTATTCCCGATACCGCAGCCGCTCCGGGAGCCAAAGCCGCAGGCCTTGGTCAATTTATCCCAATGATGGTTAGAGATTGCTACCCGGCTAAACAGCAAACTTCTTTTGCCAACGGGCTAAAAGCATTTGATGAGAAATGCTTAAAAGACTTTGGTAAAAACTTCGTTTCCCTTTCTGTAGATGAGCGGCAGCAACTGCTTACCGCTGTGAGAACCATCACCATTGAGCAGCGGACAAATAAGTCTGAAGCAGATAAAGATCTGGCCTACTTTTTTATTGTTGGCAGAGACCTTACCCTGCTGGGGTATTTTTCTTCAGAAATTGGCTGTACACAAGCCAGAGAATATGTACCCATACCGGGTAAATACGACGGCAATACCCTTTTAAAGCCAGATCAGCGATCGTGGGCCACTTAAAATAATTGCCAAAACATTCTAACCAACAACGAGCAAAACATCATGAACTTAAACACAAACTTAAAGGCTGCCAATACCTACGATGCCATTGTTATCGGGTCGGGTATTAGCGGTGGCTGGGCTGCAAAAGAACTAACCGAAAAAGGACTAAGGGTTTTAATGCTCGAGCGGGGCATGAATATAGAACATATAAAAGATTATGATTCTGCCATGAAAAACCCCTGGGACATTAAACATGCCGGCCGTTTAACAGAAGAGCAAAAACGCACACATCCCGTACAAATAAGAGATTATCCATTTAATGAAGCCACAGAAAAATGGTGGGTAAACGACCTCGAATGTCCCTATACAGAAGACAAACGGTTTGACTGGTACCGCGGTTTCCATGTAGGTGGCAAATCGCTGATGTGGGGGCGCCAGAGTTATCGCTTCAGCGAACATAACTTCGAAGACAACGCCAAAGATGGTTACGGAAACGACTGGCCCATCCGCTATAAAGAGCTGGCCCCCTGGTATGATTATGCCGAACGTTTTGCCGGTATCAGCGGGCAAGCTGAAAACTGGCCACTGCTTCCCGACGGAGAATTTCTTCCGCCAATGGACCTGAATTGTGTTGAAAAGTCTGTTAAAGCCCGTATTGAAGAACATTATAAAAGAACAAGAATCATGACCATTGGCCGTGTGGCCAATTTAACGGTTCCACATAAAGGAAGAGGAAACTGCCAGTACAGAAACTTATGCAGCAGAGGTTGCCCTTTTGGTGCATATTTCAGTACGCAATCTTCTACCCTGCCCGCTGCTGTAGCCACCAAAAGACTTACTTTACGCCCTTATTCCATTGTAAATCATATTATATATGATAAAAACACCAAAAAGGCAAAAGGTGTAATGGTTATCGATGCCCAGACACATAAAACCATGGAGTTTTATGCCAAAATAATTTTTGTGAATGGTTCTACACTCGGTTCAACCTTTATTTTATTGAACTCGACTTCAGAAGCACATCCAAACGGACTGGGCAATGGCAGTGGCCAGCTTGGCCACAACCTGATGGATCACCATTTCCGTTGTGGTGCTTCGGGAGAAGCCGAAGGTTTCGAAGACAGATATACCTATGGACGCCGTGCAAACGGTATTTACATTCCACGTTACCGGAATACCGGCTCCGATAAACGCGATTACCTGCGTGGTTTCGGTTATCAGGGCGGTGCCAGCAGAAGCAACTGGCAAAGCGACATTGCTGAGCTTTCTTTTGGAGCCGATATGAAAGAAAAAATGACCAAACCGGGTAAGTGGACCATGGGCCTCGGCGGTTTCGGAGAGATGTTACCATATTATGAAAACAGGGTTTATATTGATAAAACCAAAAAAGACAAATGGGGTCAGCCGGTACTCGCCATTGATTGCGAATACAAAGAGAACGAGAAAAAAATGCGCATCGATATGATAAACGATGCCGCAGAAATGCTCGAAGCGGCCGGCATGAAAAACATAAGAACCTACGATAGTGAATGCTACCCAGGTATGGCCATCCACGAAATGGGAACGGCCAGAATGGGGAACGATCCGAAAAATTCTGTTTTAAATAAATGGAATCAGATGCACGAAGTAAATAATGTATTTGTAACCGATGGTTCTTGTATGCCTTCTATCGCCTGTCAGAATCCATCTTTAACTTTTATGGCCCTCACGGCCAGAGCAGCAGACTATGCCGTTAAAGAATTGAAGAAAAAAAATATATAAACGTAAACAAGCAGATTGAATCTCAATCCATGTACGCAAGCTTATTGTAAATACTTAATGAGAAGAAAATTAAAAATGGGGATGATTGGTGGAGGTAAGCAGGCCTTTATCGGAGCTGTGCACCGCATAGCTGCCGGTATAGACGGACTGATTGCCCTGCATTGTGGTGCGTTTAGCGCTGATGCAGAAACCTCCAGAGCGTTTGGCCGCGAACTTATGCTGCCGGAAGAAAAGTGCTACAATAGCTATGAAGAAATGATTAAAACAGAGTATGCACTTCCTGCAGCAGAACGCATGGACTTTGTAAGCATTGTAACACCCAATTTTGCACATTTCCAGCCCGCTATGATGGCGCTCGAACATGGCTTTCATGTGGTTATAGACAAACCAATTACCTTTACCTTGGAAGAAGCGAAATTATTACAGGAAAAAGTAACACAAACAGGCCTGATCTTATGCCTTACCCATACCTATTCCGGTTATCCGATGGTTAAGCAGGCACGCAGCCTGATTGCCGAAAATAAATTGGGCGCCATCCGGAAAATTATGGTCGAATACCCGCAGGGATGGTTGAGTACCTTTTCAGAGAAGGAAAACAAACAAGCTGCCTGGCGTACCGATCCTTCTAAAAGTGGCATCAGCGGCTGTATGGGAGATATTGGTACTCATGCCGCCCAGCTCGCAGAATACATCTCCGGCTTAAAAATTGCTAAAATCTGTGCCGATATCAACATTGTAGTTGAAGGCAGGCAGCTGGACGATGATGGCAATGTATTGCTTAAATTTGATAACGGCGCCAATGGTATTCTCGTGGCTTCGCAAATTGCTGCCGGCGAAGAAAATGCATTGAAAATAAAAATTTACGGAGAGAAAGGCGGGCTGGAATGGCACCAGATGGAGCCCAATACTTTAATCGTAAAATGGCCGGATGCCCCCGTTCAGCTTTACCGGACGGGTAGCAGTTATTTAAACCCGGTAGCCGCATTTAATACCCGGACACCGGCCGGACACCCGGAAGGATACCTGGAAGCTTTTGCCAATTTATATAAGAACTTTGCACTTACCTTATCTGCCAAACTGGAAGGTGAACAACCCAGTGCTGAAATGCTCGATTTTCCGGGTGCAGCAGCGGGTGTAAGAGGCATGGCATTTATTGAAAATGTAATCGCCTCCGGTAAATCAGACCAGAAATGGTTAGACTTTAAAATTTAAAAATTAGTATTTATAATATGACTACAATAAAAGGACCCGCTGTATTTTTAGCACAATTTATCAG
>JASLGV010000078.1 GCA_030149995.1 Pedobacter sp. | reverse complement strand
TGTATGTAGAATATGGTTTGTATAAAGAAGACCTGGTTTCCATTACCAAAAAAGGAAAAGCCGGAGCAGAAGAAATTAAAGCCATGATGGAGAAATTCCGGAGTCAGCCACCGGTTACACTTGGCGGATCTGCCGTAGTCTTATTAAAGGATTATGAACTTGGCCAGGAAACAGATCTTTCTACCGGTAAAGTAAGCAAGCTGGATTTCCCGGTATCGGATGTACTTCAGTTTATTACCGCCGATGGCAGCATCGTTTCGGCACGCCCGAGTGGTACAGAACCGAAGATCAAGTTTTATTGCAGCGTAAATGCAGCCTTAAACAAGAGAGACGATTTTGATCAGGTAAACGATCAGCTTGAATCTAAAATTAAAGCTGTTATGACTGATTTGCAGGCTTAAAGAAAGATAAACTTTTATAAAGGCCAGGGCTAATCAATCAGCACCCTGGCTTTTTTTTTGGAGGCAATTTTAGCCTTTAAAATAGATGATACAAAACAAAATAATAACCTGTCTTTAATGGCTGTGAATCATCAATCTGGATTTCATTTTTCGGGAATCTTTGTTTTTAATTCAGGATTGCCGCTAAAAAAGACGATTTTTGCAAACCTATGTTAAAATCTGTTTACTTAAAATACAAACCTTATTATAAAGAAAATCTTCATTTGGCCTTGCCAATTGTGGTTTCTCAAATTGGTCACACGGTTGTGCATCTGGCCGATAGCGTAATTGTAGGACATTTTGCCGGTACCGTGCAGCTGGCGGCCGTATCGCTGGTCAACAGCATCTTTATGCTGATATTGGTTATCGGTTTGGGTATTTCTTATGGTTTAACCCCTCTTATTGCACAGGAAAACGGACGTAAGAATTACGATGAATGCGGACGATTGCTTTCAAACAGTTTACTGATCAATGTAACGGTCGGAATCTTGCTCTATGTTGTGGTGCATTTTGGGGTGTTGCTGGTCATCGATCATCTGGATCAGGATCCGGAAGTGGTAAAATATGCCAAACCATATCTGGGATACCTGGCATTTTCCATTATTCCGCTGCTTATTTTCCAAACCTTTAAGCAGTTTGCCGAAGGACTTGGCTTTACCAAGCAAGCCATGTTTGTTTCCATCTGGGGAAATGTAATCAACGTGGTGCTGGGGATTATTTTTGTAAAAGGTATGTTCGGAATTGCGCCCATGGGGGTTAAAGGTGTTGGCTTAAGTACGCTGATTGACCGCGTAGCCATGGCAATTGCCATGTGTGTATATGTTTTGAGGTCTTCGCACTTTAAAAAATACCTGGTACAATTTAAAGCAACCTTTTTTGACAAAGTACGCGCGCTTAAAATCGTTAAAATTGGTATGCCTGTGGCCATGCAGTATGCATTTGAGATCAGCGCTTTTAGCGGTGCGGCCATTCTGATCGGTACCATCGGAGCAACGGAACAGGCCGCACATCAGATTGCCATTAACCTGGCGGCCATTACCTATATGATTGCCAGTGGTGTAGCCTCTGCGGCAACCATAAAAACGGGGAACAATTTTGGGAAAAGTAATTTTACAGACCTCAGACGCTCTGCAATAGCCAGTTACCATGTAATTCTGTTGTTTATGACTTGTACAGCCATTTTATTTGTGCTGGCCAACCAGTATCTGCCATACATTTATACAGACGATACATCGGTTATTCGTATTGCAGCGCACTTGCTTATTATAGCTGGATTTTTCCAGCTTTTTGATGGTACGCAGGTGGTTGGCCTGGGTGTATTGCGTGGACTTGGTGATGTAAATATGCCTACTTTTATTACGTTTTTAGCGTACTGGGTAGTGGGTATTCCACTTGGTTACCTGCTGGGTATTTACCTGGATTGGGGTGTTAATGGCATCTGGTACGGACTTACTTTTGGCCTGTTGACTGCTTCGGTCTTACTTTTTATCCGTTTTCAAAATAAAACCCGGAAATTAACCCGGGTTTAAGTTACTTGCCGCCTACATTGAAAATAACGCCAATGGTGAATATGGAATTGCCGGCTGTGAGGTAATCGCGGCTTTTAAGTCCAAAGTTACTGCTGGTTGTATATTGCAACTGAACAACTTTACTGAGTCCCATCCTTGTAAAAAAGATGGGCTCTATAAAGATGTTGTCTTCTTTATGTTGCACCACGTTGTTGATGAAGAACTGGGCCATTTTTACGTGGCTCAACCGGATGGCTGTTCCATAGCTTAAAGGGAAATCTTTACCAAAAAGGTGCAGATCGCCTTTCTTTTTTGCGCTGTAGTTTACCTGTATAAACGATTTGCGGTAGTTTACATCCTGGTACTCGCTGCTGATTAATACATCGTCGTTGAAATTACGGTACGTTATATCGCTCCACCCCTTGCCTACACCGCCATAAATTTCTATAATGCGGTCGTTGTTTTCGCCAAAAGTATCAAAATAGCCCCCGCCAATCTCGATCAGCTTATGATTAAAATCTTTTTTATGCCTTTCGCTGCTCATGGCCGATCCGCTAAACAGTACGCCGATGTGATCTGAAACGGCATAAGCTCCATTGGCACTTACGTTTCCTTTTAACGAAATATGTCCGCCGCCACTAAATTCTCCTGCCTGACTCAACATAGGTGTATTGGGTACATTGGGCATATAAACGGATGAACAACTACTTACAAAGAGCGCTAAAAGAGGAATTAAACGTATATATTTTATCATAGGTAATATATTAACAGTGCTTTATGGCATAATATTGTGCATTGCCTGCATTTTCATCATATCCATCATTCTTTTAAATTCGGCATGTATGTTTGCATGCAGATGAATGCGATCTGCACCAACCGGGTGGATAAAAGTAAGTTCGGATGCATGGAGCAGCATGGTTTCCATCTGCCAGCGCTCCTTAAATAATTTATTCTGCTTGTTACAGCCATGGGTTCTGTCGCCAATGATGGGATGTAAGATGTGGCTAAAATGTTTGCGCAGCTGATGCATACGGCCTGTTAAGGGTTTGGCCTCTACAAGCGAATACCGGGAGGTTGCGTGTTTACCGAAAGGTACCTCTATTTCTGCCCGGTCGAGCGTTTTAAAGTGTGTAAAGGCTTCTTGCAGGGTGCCGTTTTCCTTGGCCAGCGGATAGTCGATATCCATCGAATCTTCGGTATATCCACGTACAATAGCCAGGTAACGTTTATCTGTTTCCGAATTCATAAACTGCTGTTGCATAAATGTTTCAGATACTTTATCAAAAGCAAACAATAAGATGCCGCTTGTTTTCCGGTCCAGCCGGTGTACAGGGCTTACATGTTTACCGAGCTGATCGCGCAGCATCTGAAGGGCAAATTCTGTAGCATCCCTGGCGATAGAAGATTGATGAACCAGCAAGCCATGAGGTTTGTTTATGGCAACTAAATATTCGTCCTGATAAATGATTTCCAGCATAGCGGCACGAAGATAAAATTTTATCCCGTTTAATTGTAGCGTCTGCGGGCGCTTTTAAGCTTCTACACTTGCGATCTAAAGTATTTAGGTTACAAAGAGGAACAGAAGCTTTATGTGGCTTGGTTTGCCTGTATCTTAAGTATACAGATCGAACGCTGCTTTAAAGGTATTACAATGCGCATCTACAATATCCTTAATCTGCGGCGAATAACCGCCACCCATGCTAATCTGAACAGGTAAAGCTTTGGATTTGCAATGCTGAAGAACCAGCTTGTCGCGCATTTTACAGGCTTCCTGGCTAAGAGAAAGTTTTCCAAGCTTATCGCTTTGCAAGACATCCACACCCGACAAATAAAAAACAAAATCGGGATCTGAACGTTTAAATGCCTTTTCAAGGTTTTGCTGTAATAAATCCAGGTACTGTTCATCTGGCAGGCCATCGGCAAGTGGTACATCCAGGTCTGAAACCTCTTTTCTAAAGGGAAAGTTCTTATCGCCATGCATGGAAAAGGTAAACACGCGTGACTCCTGCTTAAAGATTTCGGCCGTGCCGTTTCCCTGGTGTACATCTAAATCTATAATTAATATTTTATGGTATAACTTTTTATTTAAAAGGTAGTTAGCAGCTATTGCCTGATCGTTTAATAAACAAAAACCTTCACCCCAGGCACGTCCGGCATGGTGTGTTCCACCGGCTGTATTAAAGGCAATGCCGTATTTGCCGGCATAAAGCGCTGCATCTATGGTTCCTTTTGCAATTCGCTGCTCGCGTTCTACCAGTTGTGCGGTAAGCGGAAAGCCAATGCGTCTTTGTTCGCGGGCAGGCAAGGTAAGGTCGCGTAATTGTACCCAGTAAGCTGTGCTGTGTGTGGTTAAAATATCTTCTTCCTCAACCCTTTCCGGACTAAATAAATTAGATGGATTGATGATGCCCTCATGCAACAATTGCTCCGGGATCAGCTCGTATTTAAGCATCGGAAAGCGATGACCTTCTGGTAAGGGATGTGCAAAAAGCGGATGCCAGGCAATTTTAATCATGCTGCACCAGGATTTCTTCTACATGTTTCTCAATATTGTTGCAAATTTCATCCACAGGCAGATCATTTGCATCGTGGCCAAAGGGATTTTCGATCTCTTCTGCTATCAGCTCTAAACTGGTCAGCACATAGAGGATAAAAGGTACAATGGGCACTACAAAATAACCAAGGCTGAATACCCAGCCGAATGGAAGTGTAATCACATAAATGAAGATGAATTTTTTGATGAAAGCACTGTAAGAGTATGGAATCGGGGTATTCTTAATGCGTTCGCAGGCACCACAAATTTCCGTAAACTGGTTAAGGTCTTGTGTTAAGACAATCAGCTGTTCGTCTGTGATCTGTTTTTGTTTCGCCAATGTATACACCTTTGAAATCAGGCTGCTTGCAATCT
>JASLGV010000071.1 GCA_030149995.1 Pedobacter sp. | reverse complement strand
TATATCACATTGGTTTTTAACCAAATTGTGCCTGCATTTTAATCCTGTACTGGTCAGGACTCAGCTTGAGGTATTTTTTAAACTGACGTGAGAAATAAGAAAAATCTTTAAAGCCCAGCTCATCTGCAATCTGCCCGATGGGAATAAAGCTTTGTACCAGCATTCTTTTTGCTTCGAGCAATACCCGGTCGCGCACCATTTCACCGGCCGTTTTTCCGGAAACTTTTTTTACAACCTCGTTTAAATAATGTGGGGTAACACAAAGTTCGGAGGCATAAAATGTTAAGGGTTGCTGTTGCTTATAATAACTTTCTACTGTTTTCTTAAACCTGTTGAAAAGCAACAGCTGGTTACCGGAACTGTTACCCGTATGCTGCATAAAATAGGTACGCTGAATGGCATTTAAAAACACATATAACAAAGCCGTTAATACCAGTTTGGAATAATCCTTTCTCGAAAACTCCTTATACATTAATTGCAGTACCGGCTCAAGTGTATTTTTGGTTTCGGCATCCACCTGAATGGTTGGCCGTGTGTAACTACTATCTAAAAAAGATAGCTTCTGGAGGGCTTCCTGATTGCTAAAATGAAGCATAAAGAACTCTTCGGTAAACATAATGCTATCGCCCTTTACTTCTTTATACTGTTCAAAATGATGAGCTTGTCCGGGCGACATAAAATAGATACTGTCGACCGTTAAATCCAGTTCATCGTTATCAACAAAATGCTTTGCCTCTCCTTCCCGGATCCAAAGTATTTCGTAAAAACGATGCTTATGCGGCCACAGAAAAGGTACAGGCCGGTTTAACTGTTCAAAAGGCACAATTAAAAACTGTTGGTCTTGAGTATAAAATGGAGAAAAATCACCAATATCGTATATAGGTATCATCAACAAGCTTTTTTAATACTTTAAATATAAACCCCACTCCGTTTTAACTCTTTTAGTAAGGTTTTAGAGTTTTTTTGTACGAATGTACAAAAAGTACCAATGATGCGCTTATTTGTACTAACCGCCAGATAAGCTTTGTGCTAATTTTCCTTTCTCAAATTTTATTGAATTTTTCAACCAATCTAATTTTTATGGAACCTGATTTATTAAGTTATAATCCCCGGTACCCTTCCATCGCGGATCTTAAAAAGAAAGCCAAGCAGCGCATTCCGAAATTTGCTTTCGATTATCTGGAAGGTGGTTGTAATGATGAGGTAAACCTTTCGAGGAACGAAAACGATTTCCAGGATATCTTACTCAAGCCTCAATATTTAAAAAAATACAAGGGTGTAGACATCAGTGCAGAATTATTCGGACATCGTTACGATGCACCCATTGGCATTTCACCCATTGGTTTGCAGGGACTTATCTGGCCTAACGCATCAGAAATACTGGCCAAAGCAGCTTTAAAACATAATGTACCCTTTACCCTGAGTACGGTATCGACCAGCAGCATTGAACGTATTGCCACTGTTTCTGAAGGCAGGTTCTGGTTTCAGCTTTACCATCCTGCCTCTCCGGTTGTACTGGACGATATACTGAAACGGCTGGAGGCGGTAAACTGTCAGGTATTGGTGGTACTGGTAGATGTACCTTCGTTTGGATTCAGATACCGCGAAATTAAAGCCGGACTGTCTATGCCACCTAAAATGAACATCAACAATGTATTTCAGGCGGCCATTCGCCCGGAATGGTCTTACCAGACACTTAAACATGGTATTCCTGAATTTGCCACGCTGAAAAAATACATGGACAAAAACCTAAATATGAGCCAGCTGGGAAAATTCATGAACGCCACTTTTGATAAGCGGGTAGATGAGGATAAAATTGCAGCCATTCGCGATAAATGGAAAGGCAAACTGGTGCTTAAAGGAATTGCAAGCGAACAGGATGCAGAAAAGGCCGTACGTTTGGGTGCCGACGGGGTAATTGTATCCAATCACGGCGGACGTCAGATTGATGCGGGCGAGTCGGCGATTAAATCTTTGGCCCGCCTGGAAGCCTACAACAAAAAGCTAACAGTTATGCTCGACAGCGGTATCAGATCGGGTCCGGATGTGGCGCGGGCACTGGCAAGCGGGGCCAGCTTTACTTTCTGTGGACGCCCGTTTATGTATGGAGTTTCGGCACTGGGTAAACAAGGTGGAGATCATACCATTGCCTTACTTAAAGCACAGTTTAAACAGGCAATGGAACAGCTTTGCTGCGAAACGATCAGTGAATTACCAGATTGTCTGATTTCCTAAAACAGTTGTCATCCTGCAAAAAAGCGAAGCATCTCTAAATAAACTGTAGAAGAGATGCTTCCAAGACCAGGATGATAATTTGTACAACATGATAACGAACAAAGCAGACCAACCATATTCATCTAAAGCGCCCGCTAATGCTGGTTGAAATACTTTATACAGGTACTCCTGATATACATAGCTGATCTACCCCTGCAATTTTTTATTTACCACATTAAACCGGCCGCAGCCGAATTCTTATTTCGAAATCAGTGCCGTTCCTTCAAAAACGATTCCCGCCCAGCCATTCAGCATAAATTGTCTTATGTTTTGATGATCTGTTCCCGTTGGATCAGCCAATACTGCCTGGTAATGTTCTGCGAACAAAGAAAGGGTATCTGCCTCACTTAAACCATTTATCAGTGCGAAGGCAAATACCTTTGCACTTCCCTGATTTTGGGTCGCTTCGTTATATGTATCTCCGTTTTTAAAAGCTGTTGGCTGATGATTATAACTTGCTTCAATAAAATCGATTACCTCTTTAAATAGTATCGAATTTTCTTTTAAACTGCTTAATAATGTAGTCAGTGATGTGCTCATAAACTTTAGTGTAAAATTGGGTTCGTTGTAATTTGCCGCAAATATAAGCCGCTACCTGCTACAGAACAATAAATAGAGAATTTAAAAGCAACGGGCTATTGTTCCTTCTAAACTGGCACTCGCCTGTCATCAACCAGCCTGCAAACCAAAGCCAGCGGGCTTTCCAATTTGAAAAACAACCTTCCAAAATGGAAAGCTTTTCTGAAGATAAAAAAGCCTTTAAAAAAAATAACCTGCATTTAAACCGAACAGAAAGGTTTTTCTCTGCACTAATTAACAAGAGGCATTCTTTTGGCATCCGGCCGCATGTCTTATTCTTCTTGCTGCATAAAGCAAGATCGGTTTAAGGCCTGAAACAACCATATTATTAAAATGAAAAATTTGATTAAACAACTGCTTACCTCCTCCTCCATGCCGTTGGAGGTTCTTACCGGGTTTCCAAATGCCCATCAAGCTTATTTCAGCTCCAAAAAAGAACCCGGTTCCCTTGGTCTGCTTCCGCATTTATACAAAAGCAACCATCTGCACCATAAATTTAAAAACAACGCCCCCCAGTATTCTTTCGCTGTGGTAAAATGATAACGATCATGAAAAAAGCACTTCTTTTAACCGCTCTTTGCGGTATTTATACTTTTAACCTGTATGCACAGTCTACCGCTCCTGCATCCAGGAAAACAGACAGCAAAACAGACACTGTTAAAGCTGAAAAAATTCCTTTCGATGGCTATGATCTCTCGTGGATTAACGGACAAAACCGCAATCAGAATTCTTTGCTTAATTTTAAAGATAAAGATGGTCAAACCATCTTAACCGGAAGTGTACTGCTTGATGGTTATTTCAATTACAATTTTGCCAGGCCTAAAGATAATACCCAGACCATTTCATCTACCACGGGCAGATCTAACGAGTTTCAACTGAATCAGGCTTCAATTGGCATTGAAACCAACTATAAGAACATTATTGGTCGCTTATGGTTACAAACAGGCAGCATGACCCACGTTGTACAGGAAGCAGACGGATCTGTAGCCAGGGGACGGAATACAGGAACCGAAAATCTAAAACTAATCAGAGAAGGTGCAGCTGGCTACCACTTTAATGTAAACTATGGCCTAAATGTAGAGATGGGAATTTTCATGTCGTACATCGGTTTGGAAAGCTATGTTTTACAGGAAAACTGGAGTTACCAACGCTCGATGGTCTGCGATTTTACACCATTTTATTTCCAGGGGGCAAGGATACAATATTACCCAACCAGGAATTTCCGTACAGAATTCTGGGTACTGAACGGCTGGCAATCTTACAATAGCTGGAGTAAAAATCCGGGCATAGGATCTTCCAATTACTACAGACCCAATGAAAACATTCAGTTGGTTACCAATTTCTATTATGGCAATGATACCCACGTTGCGGGTGCTCAAAGCCTTTCTAAGGTACACCGGTTCCACCACGACGACAGTTTTGTTTTCAGGTACAGCCACAACAAAGAAGCTTCGGGAATTTCTCAGGCTGCCTTCAGCATCAATAACCACTATGGGTTCCAGACAGGCGATGGTGTTTCGGCAAAAAACAATTATATGGCGGGGACTTCCATTGCAAACCGTTTGTGGTTTAACCATAATAAAATGGCGCTTACCCTGCGTGGTGATTATGTCACCAACCCGGGTGGTTATCTTTCTTTCAGCCCTGCGGCAAGCGGACAAATTCCAAACGATTACGATCTCGCTGTTGCAGCAGGCCAGCATTTAAAAATGACCCAGCTAACCTCTACCTTCGATGTTATGCCAAATAATTACATCACGTTCAGGCTGGAATACGACCACCGGAATGCAAACATTCCTTATTTTGCCGGCCCTGACGGCACCACTTCTCCAACAGGCTTTATTACAGACCCGATTACCCCAGACTGGAAGCCGGATTTAAGAAAGAAAGAAAACAGAATTATTCTTTCTGTAAACTTTAGAATTTAAAAACACAAGCCCTGGACATTGAGACCAGGGCTTATGTTTTTAACCGGAAACCGGTTATTTTCATCCAGCCCAAACCTCCCTTTGTTTTCAGGCCATCTTCAAAATGCCAGGTATAATTATCTTCACTATATCATTACAATTCTTTTTACCGCTTATAAAAACCAGCATTGAGCTTCTGTGTATGGATTAAGGTCTATGACTTAAAAGGCATCAGGTAAAAATACGCAACCGGTGTAATCTACTGAAATGAAAAAACCGGGTAAAATAAACACCTATCCGTGGTATATATTTTGTCTTCTCTCCAATATATACTAAACAAAAACTTATGACCCAGAAAGAATTCAGCGAGACCATTCGTTTTCATACCTCATCTCTCAGATCACACGCCCTCTATTTTACGAAGGATCCGGAAGATGCAAATGATTTGTTACAGGAAACCTTGTTAAAGGCTACACGCTATGTCTCCAAGTTTGAAGATGGCACCAATATTAAAGGCTGGCTTTTTGTAATTATGAAAAATACCTTTATCAACAATTATAAAAAAAACCTGAAAACCCGTAACCGCATCGTTCAAGAGGAAGATATTACTCCTGCCAATCTCTATTACAGTGCCTGCAACAACGATTCTATTGTAAGTTTTGCCTTACAGGATATTTATCTGGCACTATCCATCCTACCTAAAAAGTATTCAATCCCTTTTATCCGGTACTTTGAGGGATATAAATATCAGGAGATTGCGGATGAGTTACTGCTTCCTCTGGGCACAATTAAAACCTATATTCACGAAGCTAGGATTCAGCTGAAAAAATGCCTTAAACAGTATGAGTCTTAAAGCAAAAAAGGAAAGCAATGATCAGATTGTTTTCCTTTTTTTAAGTACACCATCCTAAAAATACGTCAACTTTGTTTCTATATTAACGGGTGGTAACTACGCCTTTTTGAGTGTTGAATACGCTAAATGTTAATTTTTTGGAAGTTCAATAAAAAAGGTCGTTCCCACTCCTTCTTCGCTCGCCAACCAGATCCTGCCTCCGTGCAGGTCTACTATATCTTTAATAATATTCATTCCCAATCCGCCAGATTCCTCTCCATTAAGTCCTTTTCGCAATACTTCTTTACTATGCCTAAACAACTTGTTCCGGATCTCCTTTGGAATGCCCACTCCATCATCACTTACAGAAATCATTACCTTATCGCCACGTTCCTCGGCATACACTTCAATTGTACCGCTGTAGTTGGTAAACTTAATAGAATTGGAAATCAGGTTGTTGATTACCTGCATAAACTTCATACTGTCCAGAAATAGAAAAATCTTCTCTTCAGCACTGGAGAAAATAAAATTCCGGATCTTGCTTAAATGTGAACGGCTGTAAAACCTCACCACGTCTTTAAGCTCCCAGATTAAATCTGTCCTTTCCTTTTTAATTGCCACTACCGACGATTTTAAAAACTCATGGTTAATTAAGCTTCGCACCAGTTTCAGGTTGCGCTCGCACATCTCGCTGATAAACTGTAAAGCATCTTTCAGATCTTCTTCTTCTATGTGACCGATGTTATTTTTCAGGGAGGAAGCGGCCATTCTAATCATGCCCATCGGCTCTTTCAGATCGTGTGCAAGGACCTCTAAGGTAACGTTCTTCCGCGCGTTGATTTGTTCGATGTGAATTTTGTTTTGCTGTGTAACAGTAATATCTTCCACGATTCCAAAGATATAACGGTCATTTGCCGATACAATTAAAGAACTTTTAAGATATTTTTCTTTGCCCGATATATTCAGTCTGAATATATATTTCTTTGCCCCTTTATCTTCAATCAGCTCTTCAAAACAAATCTTTACATGTTCTGTATCTTCAGGATGAACCCGCCCCATTAACCTGCCGGGTACCTCTTTGATTTCTTCAAAGCTTAATTCAAAAATACTGCTCAAGCCTGTATTGAAATACGCCAAGGTTGCTTCTGCAATATCATATATAAAATAGCCATCGGGAGATAAGCTTCCCATCTGGCAAAAAATTTCATGGTCTGTGGCTAACATCTTATGTTTTGCTTATTTAACCTTACCTCAATTGATTATTCCTTTTGTATAGGCAAAGCGCATCAATACAGCTGTATTTTTAGCGCCTGTTTTATCGATTAAGCTTTGGCGGTGTCCTTCTACGGTACGGCGTGAAATAAATAGTTTATCTGCCATTTCTGCATTGGTGAGGCCCTGTCCAATTAATTGCAGGATCTCAATCTCTCTGGAAGAAAATTCTAAACCATGCATTTCACAGGCTGGCGCCATGGAAGTATCGATTAACTTATCAATAATTTTAAGGGAAAGTTCAGAACAGATAAAACGTTCTCCGGCAACGATTCTCGATAGCGCAAAAAACAGCTCTTCAGCGTCTACCGACTTGGTCAGAAATCCACGGGCACCGGCCGCTAAAGCCTGGTAAAGATGTAAATCATCTTCGAGCATGGAAATAATCAATACCGGTACCTGGTAATTTCGTTGTTTTAATTCTTTGATCATGGTAATTCCATCCATTACAGGCATGCTGATGTCTGAAACAACCAGATCTACCTGTAATCCGTTGTCAAGTGCATCAAGCACTTCCTGGCCATTGTTGGCATCAAAAACGATTTTGTATTGGTTGGTAGATTCCAGAAGCATTTTAAGTCCGTTCCTTACAACCTTATGATCTTCTGCTAAAATGATATTTTTCATTATAATTGGGCGTGATCGAGACAAGGCGACTTTGGATTGTCGAAATATTCATGCATTTAAACAACACGGTTTCTTTCATAAAGTTTTAATTTTCCTGCTCCTTTCCGTAAAGACTATGTTAATGGCCTAAAGCCTGCTCTTATATACAAAACGAAGGGCACTTTTCAGCACCCTTCTTTATTGACACATGGGATTATACTTTCTGTTCATATTCGCTCCACTGTGCGATACCTTCGGGTTCTGAAGATTTCGCCTCTGCACGCTTCTCCTCACTTATTTTTATGTTCATGGCTTCTGTTTCTTCAAGTGCTTCAGCCTTGCGATCGGGAAGATCGGTTAACCCTTCGGTTTCTTTTACAAAAGCAGCGGGATCTTCAATCAGTTCCCAGTCTTTGCCCATTCCCGGTATCTCGCCTGTATTCCACGGTCCTGTAAAAGAATTTTCCGGAGAGAGGTTAAAGTACTGCTGGGTAAACCTCGGATCGGCCTGCAATACACCCGGTGGAAAATTCGGTTGTATGGTATCCAGTGCGGCTTCGAACATCTTATAATGGGCTACCTCCCTTGTCATTAGAAATGATAAGGTTTCTTTTACATAAGGATCATCTGTGAATTTCATCAGGTGCTCATAAACCAATTTGGCACGCGATTCGGATGCAAGATTTGATCTTAAATCGACGGTTAAATCTCCGTTTGAATGAATATAAGATGCACACCAGGGAATGCCCTGACTATTTGCGAGCCTTGGGCCGCCACTACTGAGCATTACAAAATGTGGATTGGCCGTAAGCGCCGAATGGATGATGTTTTCCTTTACCGCTTTCCCGTCAAGCACCTGCATAATTTCTGAGGAGTCGGCCGCATCCTTCAGTTCTCCGTTAATGCCTTTTAACAGCATCTGAATGGTGGCCCCCACAATTTCCAGGTGAGAGAATTCTTCTGTGGCGATATCCATCAGCATATCGTATTTATCCGGATGGGGCTGCTTGGCACCAAAGGCCTGCGTAAAATATTGCATGGCCGCAGCAAGCTCGCCATTCTCGCCGCCAAATTGTTCTAATAATATATTTGCAAAAACAGGGTCCGGCCTGGAAACCCGTGCATTGAACTGCAGGTCTTTTGAATGATGGAACATAAGCTTATCGTTTTGTTAATTGTTAAGGAAACCACACATTGGGAGGGCTTCTGCATTAACACATCAAAAATGTCCATCTGGTTTGCACAATAAATAAAACAGG
>JASLGV010000048.1 GCA_030149995.1 Pedobacter sp. | reverse complement strand
CCAATTCTACACTTTACAGCAGTACACAAGCAGCATATAAAGCACTTTGCCTTAAAACAATCCATTATCTTGAGAAGGCACAAGCCTGCGACCCGGATGCTGAAACCCTGAACATGTTATCAAGTCTTTACAAAAAAATCCAGGATAACCAGGCACTTAAAACACTTAACGACCGTTTACGTGCACAATCGGCGCATTGCTTAACATTGTTGCCAGACGAATATTAAAGCACAAAAAAAGTCTCCGGTGTATAGACCGGAGACTTTTAATCAGATGATCTGATTATTTCTTTGTTTCATCAATGGCTTTGTTTACAACGTCCTGAATACGGCCCCGAATTTTAAGGTTCGACAACTTATCGGTTACTGTTGGGTTTACCCGGTTTGAAAGAAATACATACACCAACCCTCTTTCGGGGTCTACCCATACACAGGTACCGGTATACCCTGTATGCCCGTATGTTTGAATCGAAGCCAGATCTGAAGGATAATGCTTGCTGGTATCAGGGTCTGCGCGGTCAAACCCCAATCCCCGGCGACTTACATTAGATTGTTTAGAAGTAAACAGATCAACAGTTGCCGGCTTGAAATATTCATCACCACCATATGTACCTTTGTTTAAAAACATCTGGTACATAATAGCCAGATCGTTAGCACTTGAGAATAAACCCGCATGTCCAGACACACCGCCTGCCAGGGCTGCTCCCTGATCGTGTACAAAGCCAACCAATAAGGTCTTTCTAAAAACCTTATCGTCTTCTGTTGGTATAATCTGCTCTGGTTTAAATCGGTTACGAGGTAAAAAGCCAGCTGTTTGCATCCCCAAAGGCTGATAAAAATTTTCGAGCACATACTGGTTAAGTGGTTCTTCGGTTATATGCTCTACAATATCTTTCATTACATACATGCTGATGTCGCTGTATACATATTGACCTGGCGTTTTGATGGGTGAATTGAGCATTTTAGGCCACATAAAATCCTTAAAGAAGCCCTTTTTTATGTAATAGTTATCTGCAACCCTGGTTGGAAAGGCAGCCGAAGAATCGCGGCTGTAATCGCCCTCTTTCACAAAATTATGAAAAGGGATATACGGAATAAAACCTGCCTGGTGCAGCATTACTTCACGCACGGGAATATTATTCATCGGGCTTGTTCTCGCCAGCGGAATATAAGTTCCGATGGATGCATCGAGTTTTAGCTTTTGCTCTTCAACCAAACGCATTACCGCAGGTGTTGTGGCCGTAACCTTGGTTACCGATGCCAGATCGAATATGTCGGTTACTTTATCCGGCAGGTTCGAATCATAGGTATGATTGCCGTAAGCTTTATTAAAAATAACCTTACCATCTTTTGCTACGAGTACCACCAAGCCGGGTGTTGCTTTTTGCGTAATTGCCTCAGCCGCGATGGCATCAATCGCTTTTAAGCTATTAGAATTAATGCCTGCATCTTCCGGAACGGTATACTTTAAGCGAACAGCTTGTGTGGTAAAACCAGAACCGGCCGTATATCTTCCTGAATACGCCGCAGCAAGTTTATTGGTTGCTGCAATTCCACCAAAAATATACTGCGGAACAATTGCTGCTGCATTCGGGTTATTTTGCGACGACCATATAACCGGCACCTGAACGGCATCGAGAAGTGCCAATCCGGCTCCATTGCCAAAATAGGCCAGCACGAGTTGTTTATTCTTACCAACATTATTGATAAAATCGATATACTTTGGTTGTCTCACGGCCTGTTCATCAACCGATACAATTACAGTATTGTAATATTTGAGCTCTTCTTCTAAAACATTCAGATTGAGACTATCTTTATAACCTGCTGCGGGTATCGTTGTAACTTTACTGTATTTATTTGCCAGGCTATCAAAAATACTGCTGTAGGTAAAATTCAGACTTACCGAGGCAATTGTTTTCTTTGCCAATGCTTTTAATGGAATAAGATCCTGTTGGTTATTTAACAGAACAACAGAATTGATTACTGCATTATTGGCTGATAAAACCTTTTCATTCTGCGCATGATCCTGGGCACAGGCCGTTAAACATAAAACATTGAATAAACTTGCCGCAGCAAGGTAAAACAGCTTATTTCGCTTCATATACTTTTTCCCCGTTCAAGAAGGTTTTTAAAACTTTGGTTTTTAATATATTTTGAGGTGTTGATTTTAGAAGATCGGTGTCCAATATAACAAAATCTGCCAGCTTACCGGCTTCAATACTTCCTTTTTCATTTTCTTCGAAGTTGGCTTTAGCAGCCCAGATGGTCATGCCTCTTAAGGCTTCCTGCGGTGTTAATGCATTTTCAACCTGAAAGCCTTCTTTCGGAAAGCCCTTTGCATCCTGCCGGATGGTTGCCGCATAAAAAGTGAGAATGGGATTGATGTTTTCGACCGGAAAGTCTGTACCCAAGGGCAGCCATCCATTCTGGTTTAACAATTGTTTATATGCGTATGCACCTTTTAACCGCACTGCGCCCAAGCGGTCTCCGGCCCAATACATATCAGATGTGGCATGTGTGGGTTGCACAGAAGGAATAATGCTGGCAGCGCCAAAGAGATCAAAATCCTTTTGGCTGATTACCTGTGCGTGCTCTATACGCCAACGTTTATCATTTTTTCCTTTGAGCACTTTATTGTATATATCAAGCATCAGCCTGTTGGCAGAATCGCCGATGGCATGGGTACACATCTGAAAATTATGTGCGGCGATTTTCTCTGCAACGGCCTCAAAATGTTCCGGATTGCTGAGCAAAAAGCCTCTTTTATCAGGCATATCGCTGTAAGGTTCTTTTAAACAGGCACCACGCGATCCTAAAGCACCATCGCCGTATACTTTAAAAGACCTCACATTTAACCGATCTGTTTTAATGGCGCCGGTTTTAAACAGGTAATCGTAATTCTTTTCTGCATCAGAAAGCATTACATACATACGCATTTTTAATTTCTCATCTTTCTGCATCTGTTTGATGAAATCCACGACTTCATAATCAAGCCCGCAATCATCTACCGTTGTCAGGCCAACGGCAAAACAGTTCTGCTGTGCATCCAGTAAGGATTTTTCTCGTTTTTGTGTATCAGGTGCCGGTATTTTATGCTCTACCAAACCAATAGCATTATCAATCAGCAAGCCTGTAAGTTTTCCATCTTGAACCGGCATATCGCCTCCCGTAAGCTTTTCTGCTTGCTTCAGGCCAGCCAGATCCAGTGCTTTTTGATTAACGATGGCCGCATGCCCGTCTACACGGGTTAAGAAAACCGGCCTGTCTGGAAACAGTTTATTGAGCATTTCGTTTGTAGGAAAGGATTTACCTGCCCAGCGGTTCTGATCCCATCCTCTCCCAATCAGCCAGCCATCGGGATGTGTTTTAGCA
>JASLGV010000038.1 GCA_030149995.1 Pedobacter sp. | reverse complement strand
GGGGTAGGTTTGGGGTTTTTAAGATATTAACATCTTTTGTAAACACGGTTAGCACTTTTCGTTGCGAAGCTTAAGCTATCCGGATTCCTTATACGTGTCAACAGGTAAGTATGTCTTCTATATTGTAAATAGATTGCTCATTTGTGATTGTGTGATGTAGTTTTAATATTACATTTAGTGGAAAGTGGGGTATTTTTAATCGTGGAATTCCCAGTTTATTTTCCCCAAATTTCCCCGATTTTCCACCTTTATTTTTTAGCCATTTTCTTTCTTTTTCTCACCTTTTAAATATTTTTTATTCTTATGTATCTGATTGTCAGTTTGTTTTTAGGTTCGGTGATTTTGTGCTGACAGAGTGTTTTTGATGTGGCATTTCGTTCGCCTAACAGGAAGTATAAATCAACCTAATTGTATTTCCAATGTATCGCCATTTAACAAACAACGCCGCCCCGATTAAAGCTACTCAAAATGCAGGTCGCAAATTATTTCAGTT
The DNA here is from genome assembly GCA_030149995.1 of Pedobacter sp. Classification (GTDB taxonomy): domain Bacteria; phylum Bacteroidota; class Bacteroidia; order Sphingobacteriales; family Sphingobacteriaceae; genus Pedobacter. The sequence goes on along the minus strand of JASLGV010000038.1, from coordinate 4,517 downwards.
TGCAGTAGTTCTTTGCTTAATGCTGATTTTAAACCAGGTTAAGGCAAATGCACAAGAGGTACGCCAGGGCTGCAGAATCGGCGATACTATTTACACCGAATACCTGGGTATGGCGAATCCCTATTCACCAAGTAATCCACCCGTTCGTTTTTTCAGACAACCCGGAGCATCCGTTGCGATTTACTATGGTGCCGGTAACCGTGGTTATCAGTGCGGCATGGTAAATATATATCCGGCAAGCAGCTACTGGAATGGTTCGGCAAATGTGCCTATTCCTGCTCAGAATGAAATTATCAGTTCTGCTGGCGGCGGAAGTTGTGTAACGTCTTCTTCACTGGGTGGTAATGTTGTTGGAAATGGTGAGTTTGTTACTTTTCAAATCAATAACCCTGCTGGGTGCGGTAATAATCCAAATAATTTACCGATCGATAACTATACCTGGGCTTTACTAATTGGTAGTGCAGCTGCTGGTGTATATGCGATGAGAAAAGGTGGTTTTGCCGGATTTAATTAGGCTTTTAAGTTTAAAGTTAAGCACGGAATCATTTTGTGTTTGATAATTGTCAAGCTTTTAGTTGATTTCTGTCATTATTTTTTTCTTCAAAAATACAGTCCTGCATAAAAAAGCACCAGCCTAAATATGGCTTTCAATGGCTTTTGAAAAGGATTTTTGTTGGAAGTGGTTAATAATGAGTGGTATGTGGTTGGGTTTTGACTGCTTGTTTTTGATTGGTTATGCTACTTTTTGAAGAGAAGGACACTTGTAAAAATTGATATTATTTTCTCACTTTTGCGGCCGAATGTAGGAATTATACTACGTGTTTTAGGGAGTGTTTGTGTTTTTTTTGTTGTCTTTCTTTATATGAAATTTTTTTTAGTGATCTCTGTCATCATTTTGGCAGGATTCAGTTCTTTTGCTCAGAGTCTAACGGGTTGTTTGGTTGGTAATTTCTTTTATACCTCTTATTTGGGTACAGTTCGTACAACAGATAATTCATTTTCAGGCAGTAAGAAAGTATATAATATTGATGGTGCATTTAATGCAATTAATTATTCAGGTTCTGAAAGTTGTGGTACTATTGCAGTTAACAAATACGGTAATGGTTCGCCAAACAGGGATGGAGATTTATGCTTTGTGTTAACGAGTACAAAATATAATTCTTATCCTGGTGGTGTCACTCATAGCTATCCGGGAGGTAATGGGACTTTGCAGAATTTTACTGTGAGCCAATGTCTTACCCTCCCTTTAGATGATTACTTACCTTATTTTTTATTGGTAATTGCCGGGGTAGGTTATTTTGCAATCAGTAAAACAAGAATATTTGCTTAAATTTAAGCTAAAAATAAAGTGCCTTTTTGAACCTTTATCCTGTTTGGATGAAGGTTTTTTTGTGTAGAAAAAACATTGTTTTTTCAATTCCTCGCAATGCAAAAAAGGGATTTGTTCATTGTCGTGGCACTTTTTGAACCCTGGAATGAACAAAACGAACGGATGTTTTACAAGGCAGCCTTTTTAACTTTAGGGAAATCATTGATCCCTAAATAATGAAATTTTTTGCCGTTGTACTCTTTTTCTGCTTTATACTCTCCATTAATAAATCTTTTGCGGTAGAGGGGTGTATGTTAAATGGAGTTCTTTATACAAAGAGAATTGTTTTAACCGGCGAATATTATAGTGCAGCTACACTTTCTCCCAATTATTGCAGCTGGACACCTTCGGCCAGTACTTCTAATTGTACTGTATGTACAAATCTAAATGTATTAAGCTTGCTTTGTTTAGGAACTGCACCAGGTATTTATAGCGACTATACCATGGTAGAATGCAACCTGGATCAATATACAGTTGGTTTGGGCTTTGCTGTTGCCATTTTCGGTTTTGTGATTATACGCAAGCGAAAATTGTAACCAAATTGTATACTCTAAGTATTTTATTATTGTGATGTTGATTGTATCTTGAAGTATGATTAAAACGATGGCTTATGAGAAAGTTTGGTTTAATCATCCCGAAAGCAGCGTCCACATCCCGTATTCTTCAGGTTCATTTTTTTTGTCTCATTATAGGTGTTCCTGCCCAGGTGAGCGGGCAGCAATATTACGGTTGTTATGTTGGCAAGCGTATCTGGGTGAATGAAGATTTTACCAATGGACATACCGGTAGTCCGGCTTATATTCACAATCCGCCCAATACCCTGCATTATTTCAGCAACCGCTGTTCAGACGAAAGTACCAAAACCTGCATGATTTATGATGTAGATGGAGTTTTACTATACGAAGGAAATCTCGGTACCGTGAGTTTTGATAATTGTCCGCTGGATGATTATGTCTGGCTATTATGTATCTTTACAGCTGTAACCGCTGCTTTTATGATGCAAAAAGGCCGGTTTTACAAAGCTGCGTAAATGAAAATATCCATCGTTACCGTTGTGTACAACGGAGAAGCTTTTTTAAGAGATTGTATAGAGTCTGTTCTTCAGCAGGACTATCCTTTTATTGAATATATCCTGATAGATGGTGGTTCGGAGGATGGGACCCTTGCCATTGCAGAACAATATAAAAACCATATTCATCATTTTATTTCCGAAAAAGATCAGGGATTATACGATGCCCTGAATAAGGGTATTGCCATGGCCACCGGTGAGGTATTGGGTATTTTAAATGCCGATGATATGCTGGCTTCTCCGGGCGTAATTACTGCTGTGGCAGCATCTTTTAAAAAAGATACGGCTCTGGCCGGACTCTATGGGGACTTGAATTACGTGCATCCGCAAAATGGAAAAGTGGTCCGGAAATGGCGGTCTGCAACAGTTTCCCGGAAAGATATGGAAAAAGGCTGGATGCCGGCACACCCAACTCTGTATTTAAAAAGAGATTTATTTGGTCGATACGGAAATTATGCACTGGATATGGGTACGGCAGCCGATTATGACCTCATACTCCGTTATTTCTACAAATACCAGATTCAAACCGTTTATTTACCCCGTTTAATGGTTAATATGCGTACCGGAGGGGTGAGCAATGCTTCCTTTAAAGGACGTTTGCAGGCCTTGAAATACGATTATAAAGCCCTTAAAAGAAATGGAGTACCGGGTGCTTTAAGGGCATTGTTTAGAAAGAAATTTTCTAAAATAAGCCAGTTCTGAACAAAATGAACAAGGCGGTATAGGTGGCTTTGCAACAAGTGCTGGCTAATTCGTTTTTGTAAACCCCAAAGTCTTCACAAGAGCCTGTGTTATATAATCAGTAATTTTAACCTGAGTTTGAGCCGGGTGCGATGGATTTAAAAACTTCTTTGGTTTTTTTAATCAGCCTTGTTTTACATGGTAAACTTACAGGTGTTAATTCAGGCTTAAACAGAAGAAAAGCGTTTCTTGAGAAAAGAATATGTTTATATTTGAACAAACCCTATTGATTTTGCTGAAAGAACTCTTAAATACACATCCGCTTTTTTTTTACATTGCCATTGGTTTATCGGCCTTTTTAATGGTGCTGTTTAGCATTCCTTCTGTTATTTATACTTCACTTAAATACAAGCTTTTCGATAGTAACGATCTGTACCGTAAAAATCACAAGGCGAATATTTCCCGTTTGGGTGGGCTGGCTATTTTTGGCAGCTTTGCCATTAACAGTTTGCTCTTTTCGGGTTTTATCAATTACCGTGAAGCAAATTTTCTGATTGTTTCCTGTGTAATACTGGCCGCGCTTGGCCTAAAGGATGATGTATACGGAACCAAAACCAGTACCAAATTTATTTTACAGCTGGCGGTATCCGTTGTGCTGGTTTTTTTTGGTGGCTTTAGGCTAAGTAGTTTGTACGGGGTGCTGGGCATCGGAGAGATGATCCCGCTTTGGGGTGGCCTTTTTTCAATTGTACTGATTATCTTTTTAAACAATGCTTTTAACCTGATAGATGGCGTAGACGGATTGGCTGCCAGCATCGGAATTATGAGCAGCATTGCGTTTGGGTTGCTGTTTGCGGCAGCCGGCAAACAACCCTATGCCTTTATTGCTTTTGCACTGGCCGGGTCGCTTGCCGGGTTTCTGAAATATAACTGGTACCCTGCCAAAATATTTATGGGCGATACAGGTGCGTTGATTATTGGGCTGGTATCTGCTGCTTTGGCCATTAAGTTTATTGAGTTAAATAAATTTACAGGAACCAATCATCCCGCTTATTATTCAGCCCCGGCCATTGCCGTATCTGTATTGATTGTACCCATCTTCGACTCTTTACGCATTTTTACCATTCGTATTTTAAGCCGTAAATCGCCTTTTAAAGGCGATCGGAACCACATTCACCATCGCATGGAGCGACTGGGGTTAAAACCCAATCAGATTGTGCTGTTAACGGCCGGGTTAAATATTCTCATTGTTGCAGGGACAGTGATGCTGCAAAACCTGGGTAATTTTCTGCTTATTTTTCTCCTGATAGGCGTTTGTGCGGCCTTTAACGGGTTGCTTACCTGGCAGATCTGGAAAAAAGAAGGACGCTTTAAAAAAAGCTAACATTTTGTATGTTT
>JASLGV010000035.1 GCA_030149995.1 Pedobacter sp. | reverse complement strand
TCATCTATAATAGGTGGAATGCTTCTGGCGGGTTTGGTTCCTTTATGTAGCGCCTGTTTAAGTGTATTCAGGTAGATGGAGCCAATGGCTGGCCATCTTAAATTGAGCCCATATTTATAGGCATTTTCTTTAAGCTGCTGATGTTTTTCAGGATCGTTTAACAGTTCATTTACAATGTTCGAAAGTTGCTCGTCGTTTTTAAAGTCGAAAAGTTTCCCCCGGTTATCAGCCAGTAATTCTGTAGCATGCCAATAAGGGGTTGAAACTACAGCAGCACCGGCACCAATGGCATAAGAAAGCGTACCGCTGGTGATTTGCGCTTCATTTAAATAAGGCGTAATGTAAAGATGACAGGCGGTAAGATACTGATGCAGTTCAGTTTCTGAAACGAATTTATTAACGAAAACCACATTTTTCTCGACCCCCAGTTCTGTGGCAAGGGCTTTTAATCCGTCGCGGTACTCTTCTCCATTGTGTTTTACAACGCCGGGATGCGTATTGCCTAAAATGACATAAAGCACATCCGGATGTAAAGCAACTATACGGGGAAGTGCCTTTATAACGGTCTCGAGTCCTTTATTCCGGCTAATCAGACCGAAAGTGAATAGTATTTTTTTTCCTGCAAAGAGGCTGCTTCTGGCTATCTCATTATCTGCATCTGGCTCACAATCCGGAACGCCATGTTCAATCAGTTTAATCTGTGCAGGTGCAATTTGATATATAATGTTTAAAAAGGAAACTGCTTTTTTGCTCATAACCACAATTTTAGAGGACTTCGCCGCTATTTGCTTAATTATAGTTTGCTGCATAAAATTAGGTTCCTTTAAAACGGTGTGTAAAACGGTAATGAAGGGTTTTTGGAGCGCATTGAGTAAAGAAAGCAGAAATACACCACTGTTGCCACCATATATTCCAAATTCGTGCTCCACAATACAGGCATCGGCAGCACTGTTGTTAATGAAACGGGCTGCATCCAGGTAATCTTGCTGGTTCTGTTGCCGGATAATAAATTTTACCTCTTCGGGGTACGCATGCTCTGTAAGATCGTCTGACTCGTTTAGTGCTACAATAAAGCTGTTTTCGGCATCGTACGATGGATTTAAGCCTAAAGCATTCACTAAATTCTGGTTAAAAGTAGCTAAGCCACATTCGCGCGGCGGGTAAGTTGATATATAGGCAATTTTCATAGGTATAATTAAGGCTATTTACCTTAATTAACAGGATACAAGTAGAATAGTTTCGTTAATTTTATTAAAAATGAATATTTAAGCGATAAAACAATCTGATTTAAGCACTTGTTGATTAGAATAGTTTAATATATGCTATATGAAATCAATATGGAAAGGCTCAATAGGATTTGGTTTGGTAAATATTCCGGTAAAGCTATATTCGGCGGTACAGAATAGCCATCTTGACCTGGATATGCTGGATGAGAGAGATCACGCCCGGATTAAATTCCAGCGTATTAACGAAGATACCCGTAAGGAGGTACCATACGACCGGATTGTAAAAGGGTACTTTCTTAAAGATAAGTACATTGTATTGGATAAGCACGATTTTGAAGAAGCTGCACCCGAAAAGACAAAAATGATTGAGCTGGAGAACTTTGTTGATCTGGCGGCCATTAATCCCATTTATTACGAAACATCTTATTATGCCGAACCTGAAAAACAGGGCAGAAAGGCGTATGCATTGTTGCTGGCTGCTTTAATAAAAGCAAAAAAGGCCGGTATTGCCCGCTTTGTTTTGCGCAACACCGAAAATCTTTGCGTGCTGCATCCAATGGACAAAATAATTGTAATTACCAAAATCAGGTTTGAAGAAGAAATCCGGTCATTTGCTGAAATTGATGAGCCTTCGGAGGTTAATATCAGCAAAAAGGAGCTGGATGTGGGTATGGCCTTAATTAAGCAATACAGTTCTGATTTTGATCTGCGTGCATTTAAGGATGATTACAGCCGAGAATTGCTGCGGATTATCCGTGCAAAAGCAAAAGGAAAACGCGCAACTGTTAAAAGAATAAAACCGGTAAAAGCAGATAGCGATGATTTATACGAACAACTGATGCAGAGCCTGAGCCGCAAGCAGGGTTAAGCTCTTTACCGGGCTTATTTAAAAAATTGACTATGAGTTTAGCATCTTACCGAAAGAAACGGGATTTTTCAAAAACAACCGAACCAAAGGCAGGAAAACCAGATGGACATGCATGGAGATTTGTGGTACAAAGGCATCACGCTTCACATTTACATTACGATTTCAGGCTGGAGATGGATGGTGTATTAAAAAGTTGGGCAATCCCTAAAGGACCATCGTTAAATCCGCATGATAAACGGCTGGCCATGATGGTAGAAGACCACCCGTACGATTATCGCAACTTTGAAGGCATTATACCGAAAGGCAACTATGGCGGTGGTGTGGTCAATATTTTTGATGCAGGTACCTATACGGCCCTAAACCATGAAGACCATCATGCTTTAAAAAAAGGACTGGCAGCAGGTAATCTTAAATTTAAGTTAAAGGGCAAAATCCTGAAAGGGGAATTTGCACTCGTTAAACTGAAAAATGACGAAACAGATCAGGCATGGCTGCTGATTAAACACAACGACCGTTATGCCGTGCAACATGCCTTTAACAGCGAAGACCTGGTAAGCGAGGCCGTTAAACAACAGGGGGTTGATTTTAAAAAGGGAAAAGAAAAAACTCCGGCTCAAAAGACGAAGGTTGTCAAAATTAAAAAGACGGGCGAAGCAGCAAAGAAAAGTGCAGTTGAAGAGGATTTTTTTAAACCCATGCTTGCCAGTTTATCACCCCGGGTTTTTGACAATGATGGATGGATTTACGAAAAAAAACTGGATGGTTACCGCGCCATTACCGCAATAGAGGATGGTGAGGTCATAATTAAATCGCGTAACGGGCTTGATTTTGCTGCTAAATATAAGCAGCTGCGTACAGAACTGGAATCCCTGCAAATGCACAACCTGGTAATCGATGGCGAAATCGTACTGGAAGACGAAAAAGGGTTAAGTCATTTTCAGGATTTGCAGAATTTCGATCAGCGGCAACAAAACCTCAGGTTGAAATATTATGTTTTTGACCTTCTTTTTTTAGACGGACACGATACGCGTCAATTACCTTTAATACAGCGTAAAAAGCTGCTTAAGAAAATACTCTTACCCTTAAAAAGTGTACATGTCTGTTATGTGGAACACTTGAGCGGAAAAGGAACTGCTTTGCTTAAAAAGGCCGAAAAGTTAAAATGGGAGGGGATATTGGGCAAAAAAGCAGACGCTGTTTACGCAAATGGTAAGAGAAGCAACGATTGGCAAAAAATAAAGCTGGTGAAATCGCAGGAAGCGGTTATCATCGGTTTTACAAAACCGGAAGGCAGTCGTAAATATTTTGGTGCACTGGCACTGGCGATGTACCGGGAAGGTAAACTGGTTTACATTGGTAATTGCGGCACCGGATTTAATGAGGCTGTACTTCGTGATGTATATAATCTTTTAGAAACCTTAATAAGTAATGTAAAGCCGGTGCA
>JASLGV010000011.1 GCA_030149995.1 Pedobacter sp. | reverse complement strand
AGGGTATAACCGGCATTCTGTGCTTCAATCAGGAAGTGGGCGGCGTAATTGCTGCCCCATTCATCTGAGCTGCCCTCACCAGGCCAGTAAGATAAACCGCCATCTGTTGTCTGGAAACTTTTAAGCTTGTTGATTCCGGCTTTGATGTTTTTCTCTGTGGCGGCCTTTTGGGTTTCGGTAAGCGGACTTAACCGGTCTAAGAACAGCTGCGGGAAAATACCGGAGGTTGTCTGTTCAATACATCCATGCGGATATTGAATTAAAAACGACAGGCGTTTACCCAGGTTGATGGAAGGAATAGAAGAAACCTCGAGGCTACCCGAATTGGTGCCGGCCATGCCAATGGCTGTATAGTTTACAGACCATTTCTGATGCGGCTGTACCGTTGCCGAAACCACATTGGTTACATAAGGATTTGGATTTCGGATATCCATCTCTACATCATAAACTGTTTTTTCTGAGCCGCTTTGTGCAATTACCTTTACTTTAGCTATACCTGTTTGGTTGGGTGCTTTTACTTCAAAGTAAGCCATTTGCTCGCCGGTTTGTTTGTAATAAAGTGTTTGTTTATTGCTTCCTTCAACAAGCAGGTTACTGGTTTGTAATTGAACCGAAACATTTTTAAGATTGTTTTCAGTGGCAAAAACGGTTACTGGCAGCGTAAAGCTTTCGCCCGGTCCGATTACTCTTGGGAGTGTGGCCAGTACCATCAAAGGTTTTTTTACCTGAACCGACTTTTCTGCCGATCCGTAGGCACCATCCTGTCCGGCCACTACCATGGCGCGTACCGCCCCGATATATTGTGGTAAGGTAAATTTATGGGTTTTACTTTGGCTCTTAGCAAGGGTAAAAGGCCCCATATATTTAACCACGGCATTAAACCTGTTGGCTTTGGCCGGATTCAGGTTTTTATTAATGGTTCCATCGCCACCAATACTTAAAATACGTTCAAGATTGCTTCCCCAGGCACCAATTACGTAATCGAAAAGATCCCAGGTTTTTACTCCAAGTCCTTCGCGGGCATAAAATGCAGCATGCGGGTTAGGGGTTTTAAAGCGTGTAAGATCCAGCAAACCTTCGTCTACAAGTGCGATGTTGTAGGTCATGGCCTTGCCCTGTTGCTCTGAAACGGTTATACTGGTTTCGGTTTCCGGTTTAATTTTATCGGCCATTTTAATAAGGGGTTTTAAAATGGTTTGCGGGTCTTCTATAAACAGCGGAATGGCACCATACATCCGGATAGGCAGGTCGTTCAGCGTTTGCGCATGTGGTTGTAAAAGACTGATGTTGGCAAATACATTTGGCGCCATTTCTTTTTCAGCTTTAAACTTAAACTGGGTTTGACCGGCTTTTGTATCAATCCAGAAAGTTTTTAAAACCTTGCTGCCGTTTTCAATTGAAATCAGGGCGCGGCCGTTTTTACCGGTTGGAATGGTTAAGGTAATGTCTTCTCCAACCTGGAATTTTTCTTTGTTGGCGGTAAAAGACAGCATGGAGGCTTCTGTAGGGTTGTTGCTCTGCTCGCGCTGTGCCCAGCCCGGCCAGTCGACATATACCGATTTACCCGTTACATGGCCACCCTTTAAATCGCGTACCAGAATCAGATAGCGGCCCCATTCAGGCTCGTTGATGCGTAAATTCCAGCTGCCTTTTCCGTTGTTAAGCACAACCTGCCTGGTTTCGACCAGTTTGTTGTACTGGTTTTGCGTAAAATTAGCATAAGTATACTGGTTGTCCTGTTCCCACCACCAGCGCCATTGTGTTTTGTAAAGTTCTACCTGCACGGTTTGCGTTCCGCCAAGCAGCTGACCGTCTTTACTTACTTCTACAATATCTATTTTATGATCTGTACCGGTTACAAGCATACCACTGAGCCGGTCGCCTTTAGGTGGTTTAATACCAACGTAGCTGTTGTAAACATGGTAGGGGATGCTGAAGTTATCAATACTGAAATTTCCACCGGGCTCAAATACCTTGGTGGTGAAATTTGCCCTTAAAACGCCGGGAGCTGTTTTGTTCTCGTTCAGGTTCGTGTTAATTTGTGCAGTACCATTCTGGTTTAGCGTACCTTCAAAAATTGTTTTAACCTGCGATTGGAACTCAACCGTAGGATTGTCAAAGCTGTATCCTTCAAAGCCTTTAAACCGGGTTTCGCTCGTGTTGAGGTTTACATCAACTTTGGCCCTTAAATTTTGCGCAACAGCCCCAAACAACCATTTTGCCGAAAGGGTGGTAGCAGAAGTTCCTGTACTTAAATAGGTTTTGTTTCCAATATTGAAATCGATCTTTAGCCGGTTGGGCATAACGGTTTCTATTTTAAGTGTTTTGGTAAAGGTGGCGCCGCCCGCTTTTACCTTGGCCAGCCAGTTGCCGGTTGGAGCCGTGTTTTCGGTAGCTGTTTTAAATGCATAGAAACCATTTAGCGGACTACCGTTAACCAGGCGTTTATACAATTGTCCTTTCGGGTTGTACAGCTCGAGGGTAACGGGATAACCGGCAGGAAGTTTTTTGAGCTTATCTTCCAGCATAAAAGAAAGGTATAAGCTGTCGCCTGGACGCCAGACACCCCGCTCACCGTAAATAAAGCCTTTCAGACCGTTTTGAACCACATCACCGCTTACATCAAAGCGGCTAAGCGGTAAAGAATTGGCATCGTCTAATTTCAGGTAGCCTCTTTCCGAACCATTTTTAGCGATGAGTAAAAAAGGTTTCTTTTTAAGGTCAAAGCTGGCCATACCCGAACCATCCGTTTTGGATGTCAGGATAATTTGCTTCTGATAATCCATTAAAGAAAGCTCCACACCACTTAATGGTTTGGCCGTTAGTAAATCTGTGGCCACCACCAGCATGCTGTTGTCGTTACCTCTTTTGGCAATTAAGCCAATGTTGGAAGCAATTAAATTGCGGCTTGCCCAACGGTCATTCGTATAAAAAGAAGGGGTGCAGGGATTGTCTTTATCACTCCAGCGGTAATTAGCCGGGTAATAGTTGTTGTACCGTTGCCAGAAATCGTCGTCCTCATCTATTTTTTCACCGTAATATTCATTTTCATCGCCTTCGCTGTAATCCTCCTCATCGTTACGGGTATTCCCGGTTTCGCCGGCTTTACAATTGTAAGCATTGTATTCCCGTCTGAAAGCAAGCGTAACCCGGTACATGGCTCCCGGTTCGGTGCGGATCATTTTATCGAGATCTAAAGTAAAGCGGTTTTTGCGGCGCAGGTCTAAGGCCTTATCTTCATCCAGGCGGATGGTTTTTTGTAAAATAGGCTTGGCAACCCGTCGCAGTTCGTTACCATCTTTATATCCGTTGGTTTGGAAAAACTGCGGAATGTTATTCTCATAGATCTTAATAACCGTTACGTCTACAGCCTTCAGGTTTATGGCTTCAAAAGGCAGCACCAGTTTACCGGAATTGGGTAAAATGGTGCCCGATCCGGCCAGGATAACAGCCGGCAGCTTATCTTCAAATGTAAGGTTCGCTGTTTTTCCGGTATTTAATTTTTTGCCGTCTATATTTTCAATACCGGCCAGAACGTTTAAGGCGTAATTTCCTTTAAGCTCGTTGGCTGCATAAATTTTTACCTGACTTGCATCAATGGTATACCGAAGGTCGCTTTGGTCACCCAGGGTAATCATACCCGCCAGATCCTGGCCAATACCAACCGGTTCAGAAAATTGTACCAGGGCAAAATCTTCTTCACCTTGTATGGCTTTGATATCGAGTACCTCAAATTTTCCCAATGCCGGAACGCGGATTTCTACATCACCTTTCTGATCGGCATGGATGGAATTACCATTCCACATCAATTTAAGCTGCTGGTCTGTCTGGCTTTTCTTAATGCTGTCGATGCTGAATTTAGAAGTATTTTTTGCGGGATCGTGCTGCCACTTTATTTTAAGCGGGTGGCTAAAACTGGCCTGGATGGTTTTTTCAATCAGCGTTGTTTCTTCTGCATCAGCAGTAGAAATTTCACCGCTTAATTTCATGTATTCCAGTGAGGTATTGTTTTGGGAAACCAGTCCGTTCTGATGAAGCATTAAACCGGGGGTGATAACCTTAAAATCAAAATCGAATGTTTCCAACCCTTTTTCCGTATCAGAAACTTTTGACAGGTTAAAGCTTGCTTCGTATTGTTTTCCCGGTTTTAAATTTTCGTCGGGTCTGAATTCTACGGTTTGGGGATCAATCCAGTATGCTTTTCCGGAAATGGAAGGAGAGAAGTCGAAAAGTTTTCTGGTATCGGCCTTACCAAGATCCTGCATACCTTTGGCCGCATTGGCTAAGTGAATGCGGATAAAGCTCTTTTTTGAGATGGTTCCGCTGGTGTAGGCTTCTATATATTTTGCGTAAACCTGGTTTTCTTCGTTTGTTTTCTTTTTCTTACCAGGATAGAGAAAGAAGATGGCTGCAATGGAAATCACGGCAAGGCCAATAAAAATAATTTTCTTTTTTTTGGATGAGGAATAGGTAGAAGGGGTTTCCATATCTGATGTTTATAGGTAAAACTTATTGAAAAATAATTAAAAATACCGTTAAAGAAAATTTATTTGAAACTTTAAGGAAATGTTTTGCTACTTGTTGCCAGTTTCAATATGTTTACTTTAAAATAAAAAATATGATAAAGCATTTATTAATTTGTACCGCACTAATCTGTTCTTTAGCAGGTTTTTGTTCTGCCCAGCAAAAAACGGTAGAAGAAAGTGTAAAGGAACT
>JASLGV010000487.1 GCA_030149995.1 Pedobacter sp. | reverse complement strand
TAACCTGGCAGCCGCTTACCTGCGCCTGAAAAAGAAACCCAATGCCGAAAAACGGATCGCCATTTACTATTTCAAAGGTCCGGGAATGAGCAGCATGACCGCTGCAAACCTGGAAGTTGTACCTTCGTTATACAACACCTTAAAAGCATTGAAGGATGCAGGTTACACGGTAGACAACCTTCCGGCATCAGAAGCCGCGCTGGCGGCATTGATCCGGCAAAACGGGCTTGTACTCAATCCTTATGCAGAAGGCAATATCCACAAATTTATCAGCCAGTCTAACCCTGCACTCGTTGAAACAAGCCAATATGAACAGTGGGCAGAAGATGCACTAACCAATGCACAAAATGCTGCCGTTAAAGAGAAATACGGAGATGCCCCAGGCTCATATCTTTCGACCTTTAAGAATAACAAGGAATACCTGGCAGTAGCCCGTTTAAAATTTGGAAACATTGTGCTGCTTCCGCAACCGCTTCCAGGTATTGGAGATAATAGTTTCAAATTAATTCACGGTGCAAAAACAGCCCCTCCCTATCCATACCTGGCTTCTTATTTATGGACACGGTTTGCATTTGGAGCAGATGCGCTGATCCACTTTGGCACCCACGGAAGTCTTGAGTTTACTCCGGGCAAACAAGTAGGTCTGGCAGACGACGACTGGAGCGATGCCCTGATTGGTACTTTACCAAATATGTACGTTTACACCATGGGTAACATCGGCGAGGGTATTATTGCAAAACGTCGTACTTACAGCACCCTTGTTTCGCACCTTACGCCACCCTTTACTCAGGGCGGAACGGTAAATGAGATGGCCGTACTGGAAGAAAACCTGCATAAATGGGTCAACTTTGAAAACGGTCCGATTAAAGCTGCCTACGGAAAGAGTATTTCTGAAAAGGCCAGAAAATTAGGTTTGTATACAGCCATTAAGGCCAATCCCAAAATTGATCTCGATGAGCAGCAGCTCAGCAAACTCGCTTCGGTGGTTGAAGAAATTGACAACGAAAAAATAACCACAGGTTTATACACCATTGGCAAGCCTTATACAACAGACGAATTAAACGCCACAGTACGCCAGATGGTCGTTGATCCGTTGGCTTATAACCTGGCTAAAACTGACATTTTAAAAAACAAGGAAAAGGCAAGCATCCTGGAAAATGGTGTTGCTTTTACAAAGAAATACAGGAAACAAGCCATCGCCCTCATTGATGCGCAACTGGCTGGCAGAACAGCGGTTTTACCGCTTTCAAAAGCCGATCAGGAACGGGCAGAAAGTTGGGCAAAAAATCATGCGGGCATAGATGAATCTGCCATTATAAATGGCTTCATTTCTATGGGCCGCCCAACACATTCAAAAAAGCATCCGGCAAAACCCGGAGGTCTCACCGATTTGTCTGGTCTAACGGATCTGGTTGTTAAGATAAAACCCTATGCCGAAAAAGTAGACTTCATTAACGGTTTAAAAAGCGATAAGCGAATGAAAGAAGCCTCTGGCCTGCTCGATCCGGTAACTTTAGAAAAAGCCCGTACCATTTCAAAAGCCATTCCTAAGATGAAAGCCGCCATCGCCCTTGCAGAAGACCCGGATGTAAATGCACTGTTAAAGCAGATGCAAAAAGAAGCGGTCAGGCAAAAAGTTTTCGCGTTGCTTAACGACCAAAGCTTAACACTGCGGGTAAAAAAAGAACAGGAAAACATCCGTAAGCAGATTATAGAAAAAGTGGGCAATCCCAGGCAGCTTGCATCGTTAAAAACAGCAGCAGAAAAATCATGGGGAACCTTCCCCTTGCAAAAGCTTTATGTGCTGGCAGAAAATCTTCGTTTTTATGAGCAAAACCGGGCTGTTTATCCAAATATTCCCCCAAGTGCTGTTTTACAAGGCGAGATAAAAAGCATTAGCAGTCGGATCGTGTTATTGGAAGAAAAAGAAAACCAGTTCTCGCAAGCTGTACTTACCCTCCAAAAAGCCTTTAATCATATTAAAGATTACAGAGATGCCCTGAAAAGCAGTACCCCTGCCGAGCTTAAGCGTTTGTTAAATGCACTGGCGGGGGGATATACACCAGCCTCAACAGGTGGAGATGCAATTTTAGCGCCCGATGCCTTACCTACAGGTAGAAATATGTTTGGCGTGGATGCCGAGAAAACACCTTCTGCTGAAGCCTGGAAAGTAGGTCGGGAGCTTGGCCAGCAACTACTTGCCAACCATTTAAAACAGCATGGCCATTATCCCAAAAAAGTAAGTTTTACCCTTTGGGCCGGCGATTTTATTAAAACTGAAGGCGCCACCGTTGCCGAAATTTTCTACCTGCTGGGTGTAGAACCCATTCGCGATCCTTTAAACAGGGTTCAGGCTTTACAGCTTATCCCTGCCAGGGATTTGGGCAGGCCAAGAGTGGATGTTGTGGTACAAACATCTGGTCAGTTCCGCGATTTAGGCGCCAGCCGCATTGCCCTGATTAATAAAGCCGTGGCCATGGCCGCTGCTGCCCCTGCCGATGGCGGATATGAGAACTATGTACAAAATGGTGTTGCCTTAAGCGAAAAACTGCTGAAAGAAAAAGGTATTTCGCCAAAAGAAGCACGCGATTTATCATATCTACGTGTTTTTGGTGGTGTAGATGGCAATTACGGAACTGGAATAATGGCCATGACTGAAGCCGGCGATAAATGGACAAGCCGGGAAGAAATTGCCCGTACCTATCTCAACAATATGGGGGCTGCCTATGGCGATACAGCGCACTGGGCAACCTTTAAAGCAGGTCTTTTTGAAACCGCCCTGCAAAATACAGAGGTGGTCATACAACCCCGCGAAAACAATACCTGGGGACCACTCAGCCTGGATCACGTATACGAGTTTATGGGCGGATTAAATCTGGCCGTTAAGCAGGTAACGGGTAAACAGCCCGATACCTATTTTAACGATTTCAGAAATGCTTCCAGGGTACGCGTACAAGATGCAAATGAGGCCATCTGGGTAGAAGCCTCCAGTACCATACTCAATCCGAACTACATAAAATCCATGATGAAAGGTGGAGCTTCTTCTGCCGAAACATTTGCAGAAACCCTGCGTAATATCTATGGCTGGAGTGTAATGAAAGAAGATGCCATTGACCAGGAACTCTGGAACAGTATCCACAACATCTACATAAAAGATGTAAATGGCCTGGGAACCACCCCCTTTTTTAAAGATAAAAACCCATATGCTTTGCAGGAGATAACCGGTGTTATGATAGAAGCCTACAGAAAAGGAATGTGGAAAGCAGATGCCCGGCAGCTAAAAGAAACCGCGGCACTACATGCCAGTCTGATCAAAACATACGATGCAGGTTGTACCGAATTTATTTGCGGGAATACACAAATTAAAGCAATTGTAGCCCAAAACCTCGATGCAGCTGATAAAAAAGCATATCAGCAGAAAATACAAGAAGCGCTTTCAGGAGCCGGAGCCGGAGCCGGAAAAAATGGTCAGCAAACCGTTTTAAAAGCAGAAAACAGCACTACATCCAAAAACACGTCTGTAG
>JASLGV010000485.1 GCA_030149995.1 Pedobacter sp. | reverse complement strand
ATCAAAAGAACCAGGAAATAGCGCTATTTTCATAAGTCAAATATAAATTTTTAAGCCGATAGTTTGATGTATTAAATGGGGCGAAAGGTTTGTCTGTTTAATGCGTAGGTAATCAAAAAAGGCTAAGAAAACTCAAAAAAGCTGAAAGAAGAATTTCCGTATTTACGGGTTTCGGTATATCCGGGTTGCTTATCGAGTTTCATATTGCTCTGGTGTTCTACCACCAGTAAACCACCGGGTTTAAGGAGTTGCTGCTCCATAACCAGCACCGGAATTTGCGGAATGTTTGGAAGATTATACGGGGGGTCGGCAAAAATCAGATCGTAACTGCCTGTAAACTGTTTTAACAGTTTAAAGACATCACCTTTTCTAACTTCAACCTGGTTAAATTCATATTGTTTGGCCGTATTTTTAACCCAGTTTACACAACCATAGTTCAGATCGACAGCTAAAATGCTTTCTGCCTGGCGCGAAGCAAATTCGAAGGTAAGGTTTCCGGTACCGCAAAACAAGTCGAGTACCTGGCAGTTTTCCAGGTCAAACCGGTTGTTGAGTATGTTAAAAAGGGCCTCTTTGGCCATGTCTGTTGTAGGCCTTACGGGTAAGTTTGCCGGTGGTTGTAACCGGATGCCTTTTAAACGGCCACCTATTATTCGCATAAATCTAAAGCAAGCAGGGCACTGAAATAATGCCCGGGCATATCGGCCAGCAAACCTTTATTCTCTTTTCCGGCAGGGAAAAAGAAGTATAGCTGGTTAAAATATTTTAATAAACAAGTGTAATGTTCGTCGTCTTCGTTTACAATGCCTTGTAAATACACCGGAATGTGCTCGTACAGGCTAAGCTGTTCTATAAGCAGCAGGATGAAATAGTTGAACTCTTCTGCATCGGCCATGCTAAAATGGTTCTGAAAAATCAGTTGTCCGTTTTTAACATATAAAAAGTTGAATGAATTGGCTGTAAAATCAATTAGAATGGCTTCGTCTGCAAGATGTTTTTTTAGCGCAAGCAGGGATTCTGATTGGGGGTAAAGCTGTGTTTGAGCGGGTAAATTAGATTCCAGTCTGCTGTTGAGTGCAAAAATGGTATTGAAACCAAAATTGGCCTGTGCCTGGGTGCGGATATTCTGATCTGTACCCAGATAAGCTGCATAATGCTGGAGGTTATCGGCGTCGAACCATTCGTTGGGAATAAAAACAAAGTGATCGGTATGTACAGAAGCCTTAATGGACTGGTAGTTTCTTTGCAGGTAAATATCTTTTGCAAAGGCTTCTTCGAGCGCCTGTGCCACATCCTCACAAGCCTGCTTATCGAAAATCAAATGAACCTGTCCGTTGTGTACATCCGTAACTGCGTAAGAAAAGCTGTCGTTTGTTATCTTTAATAATAAACGGCAATTTTCAGATGCATCAGCTTTAAAATCCGGATCGATTAAGAAAAGGCTGTTGTTATTCATTGCAAACAAAAGTAAAGTTTTTTAAGGATTAACCGCAAAGGGTAAAGTGTTTTTTCGCGAATAGATGAAAAGAAGGGCTTTTTCGGGTGCTTTTGGTCTGAAATTAATCTCTTGTTTAGCCTTGGGCTGTACAGAAAATATTTTACCAAAATCAAACCATTCTGCTTGCAGGAATTTGAAATTTTCAACTTAAATTCGAAACATGCGTTACCAACCTACCTACAAAGCTGCTCATACCATTGCAGCCACTATTGAACAACATTTTGTAAAGTTGCATGCAAATGCGATTGAGCAGGGTGAATTGGATTTGGCGACCCAGCCTGATAAGAGAACGATTGAAATTATTATAGATGTTGCTTTTTGGAGCAGCCTGCGTAAGGAGGAGGGGCATTCGCCCCGCATTTCCATTGCTTTTATGCCACCTTCGCAAACCTCCAACCCTTTAATGTTTGCCAAACCCCTTCCGCTAAATGCGAATACCTTAACTAAGATAGCACCGGGTGTAGAGCGTTCGGGGGTACACCTGGGGATCTGGGAAGAAAACGGCGAACTGTATATATGGGGAACAACGCTGAACATTCCGAATTTTTGTTTTGTGGTCGATGTATCGGAGCCGGGGCTGATTGTAATTAAACACCGCCGTATATATGGCATTGGCAAGTATACCAATGTAGCGGTTTTAAAGGGCGAACAGATCCGGATTGTAAATGACACCAGCTGTCAGAAGCGGGATTGTCCGCCTATTTTAAAAGCTTTGCTTGATTTAACCGTACTGGCAAGCTGGAACGATCCGATTAATATTTTAATACAATTTGCCGTTTCCATGCGTGGGCACGGCCGGGGTGGTTCGTTGCTTATTGTCCCTAAAAACAATTCAAACTGGCAAGAGTCGGTTATCCACCCGCTGCAATACCAGATTGAACCGCCTTTTACAGGACTCTCGAGCCTGGCCAGGCAAAATGGCAATCAAAGTGAAATCTTTTCGCAAAATGTGGTGCGCCGGGAAGTGGAATACCTGGCCGGTTTAACGGCTGTTGACGGGGCAACCATTATAAACGATGAATTTGAATTGATTGCTTTCGGGGCAAAAATTGGCCGGGCCATCGGTAAATCTACAGTTGAGCGGATTGCGTTTTCAGAACCGATTGTTGGGGGCGAGGATAAAGTGCTTTTTCCGGGGCAATTGGGGGGAACAAGGCATTTTTCTGTTGCACAATTTGTAAACGACCAGCCGGAGGCGGTTGGGCTGGTGGCTTCGCAGGATGGGCATTTTACCATTTTTAGCTGGAGCAAGCAACAGGAAATGGTAACGGCTTACCGGATAGAGACTTTGTTGTTGTAAGGGGAGGGAGGAATAAATGTTTGCTGGCTTAGCAATTATACTGCTCAATACAGACTGCTGATCCAGTTTATTACACTTTCAAATTCTCTTAAAAAACAGGGTATGTACATCTTTAAACTTGTTCACACCTTGTTTCTAATTTAAGGCGTTTGTATATAGTCGTATAAGACTTTCCAACGTGTATTACAGACAAATTTCTATAAGCAAAAAAGTTTAAGGTTTGTCAATTCTGAAAAAACACTCCACACTTATTTTTCTCTTTTCAGTTCCAGATTTAATGGGATTTTATGTTCTTCTTCAAACAGTAAACCTTCGCCACGTTCGGGTGTTTTTTCTATCCGTAAATGATCTTTGTCCAGGTAACGAATAACTATAGCTGTGTGTTTATTGGTTCTTTTATTACGAATCAATAGAGTTGCCGTATTTTTACGCCCGTTAGCGGAACCCCAAAGGTTTTTTTTAGCGAGTGTACGATTTCCTGATCATTCTTTGTTGCCGAATACCCGCCATTTAATTGTTCAACAAAAATTTTAGAGTTTTCGCCGCCTAATCTGGTTTCTTCTTTGGTTAAGACAAGTTTAAATTTGGTTTTCTGGTCTGAATATGACCAGGTACCAACAAATTTGTCAATTAAACTATCGCGAACCTTACGCTCTTGCTGTAAATGTTTAATTGTGCTGTTTTCCGCGTAAAAATTCGTTTGCGTGTAAATACCGCTAAGGCCTAAAACTAAGCCCAGAGAGGTCAAAAAATTGATTGTCTGGATTTTCATTTTAATTACAATTTACATATTTAACGGCTCCATTTTGCAACTCTATTTTTTTTCCATTGAGTAAAACCAGTACCATCTGCTTTTAATGAATATCCTGTATAGCCATCATAATCCGGTATTGGCTGCGTAAAATAAACGATTAATGGAATCTTATCAGATCATGAACCAAATAAAAATCTTTTGGCAGTATTCTTCAGAACTTAAAAGCATTGCCCATTTGTCGGGCAGATCAGCATTTAACAGTGTCAGATCAGAAGTAAGCACAGAGCCTTCGTTTTGAGATTTCAGATCAGATAATGCGGTATTCATAATTCCACCAACAGGCATGGGGTAGGTAACCGCCCCGGTTATGAGGTTGATCTGAGAAACCCTGTTAATTTGGTTGCCGGCATAATAAGAATCCAGTTCATTTAACTTATTACCATCACTTAAACCTTTTTAAAAGGTATGGCCAAAATTTTTGGAATATACCTTTTTTGGGGTTTTCGTTTTGTTCAAATTCATGGATATCATGCAGAAGCCGGGCCAACACTCTTTCATGAAGATGCTGTTCTTCATTTGGCTCTTCAGCATACCATATCACATCGCCTTCTGGCAGGTTATCATGGTACCAGGTATTGAGTTCAAGTTCTTCTGCCTCGGTAGCCGAGCCATCAAAAAATTTCTTAACGAGTTGCTCTATGCGCTCTATTTCCATCGCGTTTATATTGGGCTTATATATACCATACTCTTCTCAGCACGGTTTACCCTTGCTCTGTTGAAAAATATTTTTTTTTTCAAGTGCTAAATCAACCTGGATTACGGAGAGATTTAGGAGGGAAAAAGGCCTGTCAATAGGCTTTGAAGGCGCATTTTACATGTCAACGATGTGAAATTTAGAAAAAGAAAAAAAAAGTCTGGTAAAACAATATTAAAGGCGATTCGTTAAAGCCAACGAGTATAAATTAATTTGGTTAAAAGGTGAACAGGTTTAAAAACTGTTCACCTTGATTTTTTTTTAAGGTGTTATTAGTCTCTTGATAACAATACTTTCCCTTTCTTGCCAGAGCTGAGAGCATGCGTAATCGCTTTTTCATATTCAGCAAAGGGATAAATTGTTCCGGGGTTTAATTTTAGTCTGCCGGCTTCCATTAAACTAAACAGAGCGTCCATCGTAGCCTGTTTTCTGGCATGGCTTTCTCCATACGCCCAGTGCCATCCGGTAAAACCTTCCATTAATAATTTCTTACCCATTAAGTGCATGGGATCAATGCTGACTTGCTCTCCCGACATTTTGGAAAAGAATAACATCCGCCCCCGGTACCGCAATGAATTTATAACCTGTGTGCCCAATGCTCCACCCACAAGATCGAATATTCCATTTAAACCCTGTCCATTTGTAAGGCGGTTGATCTCGGCGTTGACATCTTGTGTGGAGGTATTAACGATATGTTTTGCGCCAAGTGCTTTCATTTTGTTTTCCCCTTCGCTATTACGCACCACGTTAATAAGTTTAAACCCAAATATGCTTTCAAATTGAAGTAGTATTTGGCCTACATCTGTGGTTGCGGCCGTACACAGCAACCATTGACCCGGTTGTATTTTCAAATGTTCGGTTAACGCCACATAAGCAGAGATTGCATTTACCATAACGGCAGCAGATTCATCACTTACACCGTCTGGAATTGCATAAAACGCTTCAACTTTTCCCTTTACGTAGTCCTGCCAGGTGCCTTGTAGAATTACAGGCCCCACCACAACCCGCTGTCCGACCTGATAACTATTTACAGCTGCACCAACTTTTGTAACAATGCCAACGCCCTCATGCCCTGGAACGGAGGGAAGGCTGGGAAGATCAAAATTCTCTCCTCTTATAATGTGCAGTTCATAAGGGTTGATTGGACTGAAACGCATTTTTACCAGAATCTCATCCTCCTTTATTTCCGGTACGTTATCTTCAACGAGTTGTAGCACTTCTTGAGGAGCACCAAATGAATTAAACAGTAATTTTTTCATATCCAAAGTAGGTTTGTAAATCCTGTAAAGAAACCAAGTTTTTGTCTGTTTTGTTTACAGCCAGTTTAGGTTAAAGGATATGACCAACGCAGATTTTATAATTTATGTCAATCATAAATTCTCAAACCTCGTGATCCGTTTATGGTAATAAAAGCCTAAGCGGTTCTTAAGTATGAAATTGCAAAAGGGAAAAAAGAATGTTCAGATTAAAACAATTTGTATAAAGCTCCGTTAATATTAATGAGAGCGTTAATTTAGGCACAAGGTGAACATGTTTTAAAACTGTTCACCTTGTTCTTTTTAGGGGGAATAAATTTCCTTTACTCTAATGTTTAATGTATGGATCTAATCCATATAATGTTTGTGTTGGAATGTTACTATATTGTATCAATCGAC